>CAYZMI010000007.1:0-15253 GCA_964479475.1 uncultured Rhodospirillaceae bacterium
TCAGACATGATTTCCTGGAAGATAAATTGATCGCATTTAGTAAATTTGTTTATTCTTTTAGGGCGTACTCGCCTTCTTTCATACGGGAGAGAGCATCGTCCCTGCGAAGGTCCTCTAACTCGATAACCACACTGCGTCCATCACGTGTTCCAAGCGCGGCCATCAAATCACTGAATGATTTGGGGCCATTTTCCAAGGCCTCACGTACAGTCGGAAATCTTTCTCCTGATATGTCTGGTGGGGTAGGAACGGTAAACTCGATTTTTTCCCGCCGGTCCGCCGGAACCGTCAAATCAAACCCCGCCTTCGATCCTGTTCTGGCACCGTGGAGCGACGGATCAAGTGGCAGCGTGCGCATACCGTCTTGGATGACTAAATCGCGGTGCGGCTGAAATCTCGTGGCCAAGGCCCAGTCCATCTGCTGGTCGTTGAATATATCAATGTCGTCATCTACCACAAAGACGTTCTTCACGTTAGCCAGACACCCAAACGCTGCTGCGATAGCATTCCGCGCTTCCCCCGGGACCCTGGGACGCATACAAATTCGCAAGTTGTAGACACCGGCTCCTGATGCGGTGGCATTGACTGATACTGGTTCACGAATTGCTGTGCGTAGCGCATGCCAAACGACCACCTCGCAACGAAGTGTATTCATTACTGCCGTATCTGTGTAACCGATCGTGGGGCCCGAAATTGTTGATGTTTGGAACAATGCGTCGTTCCGCATGGTGATAGCGGTGAGATGAAATACCGGGTTTTTCTTCATCACACCGTAATAGCCGAGAAACTCACCAAACGGACCTTCGTCCTCCACATGGCCCCGCTCATCTAAGTAGCCTTCTAGGACTATTTCAGCGTCTGCGGGAACCCAAATATCGTTGGTTACGCTTTGGACTAGTTGTAGCGTTTCTCCCCGCAATTTGGCGAGTAATTCGGTTTCATCTATCGGAATTCGCATGGTGCCCGCGATATGATCGATCGGGTGAGCACCCAGTACAAAACTTATGGGTAATTGTTCCCCGCGCCGTGATGTGGCCTCATAAATGGCCTTTAAATCGCTCGGCGCATTAAGATCTACTCCTGCTTCCTGACGACCTCGTAGCATAAGACGGCGGCAGCCAAGGTTGGTGAGGCCGTTCTCTGGGTTGATGGTAAAATCAAGCGTGGAAGATAGGTACGGACCTCCATCCCGATCATGCTGGAAGGGTACAGGTAGGCGGGTTAAGTCAGCATCATCTCCAGTTAACACTAGTTGCTGCACTGGTGCACTTTCGCGGCCCACCTGCTCTGTTTTTTGCGGAGTTTCCAGGCGCTGAAGCACCTCTTGTAACAAATCGCCTTCTGCAACGCCAAAAGCGTGAGAAATCCGTGAGCGTTGTGCCATCAAATTTCCGACAATTTCGGCTTGTTCGTTACCGGCTTTCTTGAATAGAACGGCCTTGGGATTGCCGTCCATATATTTTGTCAGGTCGGCTAGTTCCACGGGTTCGTCGACAACATCCAATTCCTCGGTTTGGATCAATGAATTGACAAAATTGCGAAGACGAAACTTCTCTGTTTCTGTGTTAGGCAAATGCACCTGGTCAGGTGTTACTTTCGGCATGGGCTATTCACTCTCCGCAATCATGACGTCGCCGTAATTCGACGTGGTAAATTTTCGCTGATGTTCGTGTTCTTTCTCATTCAATTGCTACGAAATTCATTGGCCTAAAATCATGCGCCCTTTTGGAACGTCCAACAATCCCTTAATGCGAAATATTGGTTGCCTCTGACGCGTACAAAACTATGCGCTAGTGCTATACTTGTTCCCGTTGAGGCATCCCGATACGTTGACCAACACTGGTACCGGTGAATAGCAATTGGTTTACTGAAAGGAGTACGGCATGGCATCGAGAATGGGCATAACTCAAGATGATCTGGTTGAGCTCAGCTCAGTCTGTGATCAAGTTTCTCCTGAAGAATGGGAAACTCGGGTCGACTTGGCCGCCTGCTACCGTTTGGTGTTTCATTACGGTTGGCATCACCTAATCCTCAATCATATTTCAGCTCGTGTGCCTGGTGAAGACGATCAATTTCTGCTTAATCCCTACGGTTTGATGTATAATGAAGTAACCGCGTCGAACCTGGTTAAGGTCGATCTAGAGGGCAATATATTAGATCAGACCCCCTACACCATTAATCAGGCAGGTTATACTATCCATAGCGCGGTACACGGGGGCCGTCCCGATGTTAAATGCGTGCTCCATACACACACTGAAGCTGGTATGGGAATTTCCGCTCTTAATTGCGGGTTGTTGCCGCTCAACCAAGGTGCGTTACGCTTTTACAATCGCATCGGCTATCACGACTATGAAGGGATCGCGCTTGATATCGATGAGCGGGAGCGCATCGTTGCCAGCCTCGGACCCCACAAAGCACTAATATTGCGCAATCATGGCTTGCTTACTGCTGGTGCCTCGGTCGCGGAGGCCTTCGTACTAATGTACCATTTGGAAAAAGCTAGCGCTGCTCAGTTAGCTGTAAACGCGACAACGGTGGATTCTAACGCGTTTACTTTTCCATCGCCGGAGGTCTGTGAACATGCGGCGCAACAGGCAAACCGCGACGGGCGCGACCATGGGGCACCGAGTTGGCCAGCACTAAAGCGCATGATGGACAAAACAGATCCATCATTTAGAGATTAATCGAACGATAGACTGCGGAACGGTGTTTCCGCGGCTCAGCGACCCATAGGGTCGCTTGGCAACTATTCGACGATAGATAGATCTTCCGCTGAAGTCCGGCCGTTCTGCCCCTCCTGGAGCTCGTACGAAATCTTTTGACCTTCATTCAGCGTATTTAGACCCGCTCGCTCTACGGCAGAAATATGCACGAATGCATCTTTTCCGCCATCTTCGGGTTCGATGAAACCGTACCCCTTCGCCGGGTTGAACCACTTAACAGTTCCTGTTGCCATTATTTTATCCTTCAAACGGTATTTCCCCGCACCGGACATTGCCGAGCGATACTTCAAACGTCTCCGTTGTTTAGTGTCAACTGAGGGAACCAAACGGCTATCTAATCAGGCGACACGCACAGCCTGCGAAACGTCAGAGGCAATTTGGGACTCAAATCATTGGGAAGTCAAGGGACGGGCGAAGGTTCCTTAGCCAGAATAACCATAAATTATGGCGTGGCTTAAAATCGCATTAAATCGTGCCCATAACGAGAATTACTTCTTTGTTGCAACCGGTTGCGAGCGGCACGATATCGCTGCACAATTCTTATACCCCTAATTTTGGAGCGAAAATTATGTTTGCTCGGTTAAACCACATTGCAATCACGAGCGACCAATACGCAATTAATGCAAAATTCTACGAAGCTTTATTTGGTCTCAGAACCGCAAAAAAGCCTCGACCAGCTCGCGCTGTGGTGGTGAGTGATGGCTATGTCGGTATGAATATTATTCCACGCCGCGAAGGACGTACTGCGGGGCTCGACCATTTCGGGCTTGAGGTCCAAGATATCCAAGAGGCGAGCGACCGGATCGCAAAATTTGATTCCTCCATTAAATTGTTAAAGCGGCCACCTATCCGGCCCTTCGCGGCCTATAGCGCCCATGATCCCGATACCAATATTTTTGATCTATCCGAGGCCAAGATGCAAAAAGACATCTATGCTGAAGAACGTGAGGAAACGGAACGACATTTTAGCCATTTTGCACTACGGACCCGTCAGGCGGAACGCTGTGCAGAGTTTTACAGTGAAGTTTTTGAGCTCGCACTGGTCAATAAGGCAACCGATGACAAAAATTATTATTTGTCTGATGGCCATATGACCCTAGCAGTACTTCAGTGGGATATTGCTGATTATTACGGCATGGACCCTCAGAGGCTGGGGCCTGACCATATTGGATTTACGGTCGAAAGTATTGATGCGGTAAAGGCTGATCTTGAAGATTTAACCGGACAAAACCCGCTCATGCGGCCGCGGCCGCTTGGTTATGGGGATGAAGGTATTGCACGGCTCGGGCTTTTCCAAAAATGTCCACTCGGGTCATTCCATTTGACGGATATCGAAGGTGTATATATCGACGTCAGAGAAGCGGGATAAAGGAGCTAAAAAATGTTCGCCCGGATAAATCATATGGCGATGATAAGCCCTCAGTATCCGTTGTTGGAGCGATACTATCGGTCCCTATTCGGCTTCGTGAACTCGAAAGCGAATGATTCAGAGGCCTCTACCGTAGTTGGCGATGGCAATGTCGGTTTGAACATTTTGCCGCGTCGAGACGGTTATGTTGGTGGTATTGATCATTTCGGCATGGTTGTTAACTCGCTGGTGGAAGTGGAGGGTCGGATGAAAAGGGCCAGTGCCAAAGCAGGCATGGTGAAACGACCGTCCTACCGACCGTTCGCTGCCTACAGTGCGCACGATCCTGATGGTAATGTGTTCGACCTCGCCGAAGAAACCAGCGAAAATTTGGATGACGTTTATGCGGAGCACAACGTTGCGGGACGCGACACTATTTTTAAGCGATTTGCTATTCGTACTGTCAATGCTGAGGAAGCGGCAGAGTTTTATTCCGAGGTCTTCGAACTTCAATTGATTAACCGTAGAGAGGGCGATCGAAATTTTCACCTCACAGACGGCAAAGTAACCTTGTCGCTGATGCCATGGAAGATCGAAGAATTCGTCGGCACTGCGATCAAGCGGCCTGGTCCTGATCACATTGGGATCCAGGTTAAGGATTTAGGACATTTCCAGAGCGAGATGAAACGTATCGGCGAAAAAAATACGTTCCTTGCGAGCCGGCCACTTGGAGGTAGCGACGAAGCTAACCGCCGTCGTGAATTTTTTGCTAATAATGCACTCGGCAAGTTACAGATTTCGGATCCCGACGGTAATTGGCTCGACATCACCGAGGAATAGGGAGCGAAATAGGAAATCATTTCGGCGATCACTGATGGCGTTGGAAGGATATTTCCCAAACCGATATTACGTATGTCTATAAAGCCACACATTTTGATCGCAGGTGCCGGAATTGGTGGACTGACAGGCGCGCTGGCTTTGCTCAAGGCGGGCTTCGAAGTAGATGTTTATGAACAGGCTCCTGAATTGCGCGAAATTGGTGCGGGGTTTCAGATGAGCGCCAATGGCACACGTGTTCTGCACGCCTTAGGGCTTGGCGAGGCAATTGGTGCGATTGCCTGGGAGCCAAGCGGCAAGGAAATACGAATTTGGAATACGGGCCAAACCTGGAAGCTGTTCGATCTTGGGGCGGAATCCGTAGAGCGCTATGGATATCCCTATTTGATGTTTCATCGCGGCGATTTGCACAGTGTACTGGTGGATGCAGTACGTTCCGAAAAACCCGATGCTATTCATCTCAACGCGAATTGTGTCGGCTTTGATCAAAGTGATGGACGGGTGAACCTCCAGATTGAAGGATGTGACAATGTCACCGGTGACGTGCTGATTGGCGCAGATGGCGTTCATTCCAACATCCGCCAGAAATTATTTGGACCGGACGACAGAACCTTTTCCGGCTTAATTGCGTGGCGCGGTGTTATTGATGCCCGCAGGTTGCCCGAAACGATGATGAAGCCTGTTGGCGTCAATTGGGTCGGCCCTGGTGGCCATGTAGTACATTATTTTGTTCGTAATGGCGCGCTTCTGAATTTTGTAGGTATCCTGGAAAAAGACGATTGGCAGATCGAATCCTGGACATCTGAGGGGACGGTCGATGAATGCCTTACCGATTTTGAGGGTTGGCACGAAGCAATCCGAGCGACAATTTTCAACATTCAGACACCTTATAAATGGGCTTTGATGCGCCGAGAGCCGATGGATCAGTGGACGGTCGGTCGCATTAGTTTGTTGGGAGATGCATGCCATCCCATGGTGCCCATGTTGGCCCAGGGCGCGGTTATGGCAATCGAAGATGGGATGGTATTAGCGCGCTGTTTCGAGGCCTTTGGCGACGATCCAGAACATGCGCTCACGCGTTATGAGGGTGCCCGTAAAGAGCGTACCGCGCGTTGCATTCTTGGCTCTAATGAAAATGCCGACCGTTTTCATAATTCACAGCTTGCCGATCCCGAGGTTGCACAAAATTATGTGGATACCGAATGGCAACCTGACCGCGTACGTGAACGATATGATTGGTTGTTCACCTATGACGCTACAGCGGTGGAGGTGTAAAGTGACACAATTTCCCGGTTTTCCGCCCGTAAATTTTGATTTTGGGTCCATCGATACTCTTGCCGGTGAACTCAACGCGCGTGAGGTGGGTCGACCACTGATTATCACCGATCGGGGGGTGGCGGTGCATGGTGTCGTGGATAGAGTACGGGCCACATTGCCTAACAAACTTAGTGTTGCAGTTTACGAGGGTATTCCACCAAATCCGACCATCGCCGGTATTGAAGGTGCATTTCAGACGTACTTTGAGAGCGATTGTGACGGGATCATTGCGCTAGGTGGCGGCTCAGTTCTCGATTCG
The DNA here is from genome assembly GCA_964479475.1 of uncultured Rhodospirillaceae bacterium. Classification (GTDB taxonomy): domain Bacteria; phylum Pseudomonadota; class Alphaproteobacteria; order MPNO01; family UBA2964; genus JAQBTY01. Next base: position 6,485 of record CAYZMI010000007.1, read on the forward strand.
GGAAAGGCATTACGAGTTGCGGTAACTCATCCTGAACCCGTAATCGAATATCTCAAAGACCCGTCGAAGATTACGCCAAATGTGGCTCCCTATATTACCATTCCGACGACAGCCGGTACTGGGGCCGAAATTACATTCGGCGGGGGTATTCATCCTGAACCTGGTGTTCATCAATTGGGTATTCGCAGCCCGCATGTGAGGCCTGATATTGCCATTTGCGATCCCGAGCTCACCGTCTCATTGCCACCTATTCTGACCGCTGGTACCGGCATGGATGCGCTTGGGCACTGTATCGAAGGGTATTTGTCGAATAACGATAATCCACCGGTTGAAGCGATCGCTCTCGATGGGATTACGCGTGTTATCAACTATATTGAGCGCGCAGTGGAAGACGGCCATGACCGTGAAGCCCGTTGGCATATGTTGATGGCAGCTCTTGAAGGTGGCATGTCTATCTATATGGGTCTCGGTCCCATTCATGTCTTGGGACATATTTTTGCTGACAGCCCTTTGCACCATGGCGCATTAATTACGGCCTCGGCTCCGCCGGTCCTGCGTTTCTATAAAGCACAGGAAAATGCTGATCTCGACGCCCGCTTGGAAAGGCTACGACAAGCGATGAAACTTCCTACAGGAATGGACGTGGCTAACGGTATCGCAAATTTAAATGCCAAACTCGGTCTTTCAAACTCAATAAATGAAATGGGTTACAATGCAGAAGATGCGGATGTGTTGGCTGATTTAGCCGTTAATATTCATTTCAATGCTACGGCACCCATTCGACCCACAAAGAGCGAATACCGGAAAATTATTAGCGAGGCGCTTGGGTAGCTAAGGCAGCGGTGTCAGCTTTTGTTCACGAATGACTCGTTCGTAGACCGGTAGATCTGCGATTGGCGTTTTTTCTTTGGCCTGAGCGAACATATCTGTGATCCATCCTCGATGATACGCGCCGTGGATTACTATATGGGTGAAACACATGGATCGAGACAAAGCACCGTTAGTGCTACCGATCAGTTGGTAGTCAATGCTTTCTTCCAGTTCTTCGGGGGCGAGTTCTTCTAAATAGGTTATCAATCGGGCATCTGTTTTTTGGCGCTCGTCCCAAAGTTCATCCAGTGTGTCATAAGCGTCGCCACGTCTGTCCGAATAGCCGTGATCCCGCTTTTCCATATGTGCTAGCCAGATACGGTCGATAACCAGCAAATGATGTAAGTTGACGCTAATGGACTCGAGATTTGCCTCCCGTGGCTTTATGACCTCCTCAGGTGGTATTTGAAACACTTTGTCGAAAAGATCGTGGTTGGCCCAAGCGTTGTATTCTAAAAGTCCGCGAATATAGGCCTTATCCTTCATGAAGCCATTCCCTTGTATTAGAGTGCGTTACAGGGACGCCTGATAGTACGCCAGATATGTGATGCCGAGGTATTGTCATTGCCTAGCCCCTCTTTAGGCTGTTTGAAATGGCGGCCAATTATGTCTTCGAATTGTTTTAGCTCAACGACGACATCAGGGTCGAATGAATATAGATCGTTAACGCAGATCATCCGTGCTGACATATACCATTTGTGGTTCTTGGCAATATCGTAATCCCGTTGAATATACGGCTCCGGCTCGTAATCATCACCAAACATCCGAGTGTAGTTTTCAGGATAGGCGTACCCGACAGTTTCATCGGGGTAAAATCGTAATGCCTGGTGCATGCGCACCGCCCAACTTACTTCCTCATCCACGTAGGGCTCGATCATTTGTGCTCCCCAATAGCCGTGGTCGGAACGAATAAATCCGTTTACCGCGATGTCATGCAGCAAACAGGCCAAAACCATATTTTCCGGCAGGTCATTCTTTTGTGCGAGATTAGCGCTTTGCAGTAAGTGTTGATTAGACGGATTGAAACGTAGCCGAAAGAAGTCCAACAGTGTGGGACATTCTGGCATAGTTGGTAGGCGCGGGTCTTCACCCATGAGTAATTGTTTGCCTGTTCCGACGCCAAACCCTTCACCTAGGGAGCGATCACCATCCGACAGGAAATAAAACAACGATTTGCCGACAATTTTTTCGGTAAGTTCTTTCATCTGTTGTTCTTCAAGCGCGTCCGCGCGTTCCGATAAAGTTTGTTTAGTTGCCATGGGTTTGCTCTTTTTCGTTTTAGTGCTGGTAAGGTCGGTTCAGGCTATGGTCGGTCGCAGGACTGGTCAAGAACCGCTTCGAATTGGCTCTTGGATAACGAATGTTATTTATTTGCCAAATTTAATCTCAGTAAGAAAATCAGTAACGATTTGCGCGCATTGCTCTGGTTTTTCGACTTGGACCATATGAGTTGTTTCGGGCACAAATTCGTAGGGGTGCCCAAACTCTTCATTAAGTGCGCGATTAACCAGTCCTGGCGCCCGCGCATTTGGATCATTTGGATCGCTGGTAATGAATTTTATCGGTCCTTTCAACTCTCCCAGTCTCGGGCATAAATCAAGCTCAGAGTTAGTAAAATAGACCCTAGATTCTCCGGAAGGTGGGCAGCATAAAACCCAATCATCCGCTTCGGGGTCTTTTCTCAGGATAGAACGGGCCATTAGTTCATGTGCCCCGGGCACCCAGCGGCTCAGGCTCTTGGACTGCTTAAACTGATTGCCTAACACCTCTGGAGATGCAAATCGTTCCTGTCGATCCTTCGACCATTTTGACAACATAAGCTCGAAATTCTTGGCAACCTCATTGAGTGGATGTCCCGGACTTGGTACCAGGGGGGGATCGAACAAGATGAGGGCGTCCCAATGCCAACCGAATTTTAGAGCGTGCCAAATAGCGGTAATCGCTGATATCGAATGAAAAATGCCGCCCATCGGTTTTTCCCCAAAAGCAGTTTTTACACCTTTAATTATTGTTTCTAGATCGTTTATGAAATACGGCACATCATGATGTGTTACGTCATGACGTGGGTTGTGTCCGTGGTTTCGTTGGTCATAAAGCACGACCTCAAACTGGTCGATCAGACAGCGCCAAAACGGAAAATATGCATCAATGGCGAACCCGTTGCCGTGTGCCAAGACGAGTCGTGGGCCTGAAATATTGCCATGTTGACGGACACGAATTACTGCTCCGTCTTCCATAGTGAGGTCAACTGTCTCCAGCGGAGTGGGGATTTGAAAATTGGGCATAGTTAGTTTTCTTCTTAGTGTTACGTCTGTTTAACTACACAAGTCACCTCTGTCACCCGGGATATGTGGCTAAACCTTAGAGGAACCCATTCACATATTGACCGTTCAATCAAATAATCTGATGATTATTACAATCGATCGCACGATTGAGTTAACCTCAGCGGTAAATTTTATAAGTGTATATGTTCCAATAGGCATTTAGCGTATTCCACACGTTGGCCCGACGATTTTGCAAAACCATGTCATGTGACCAATTGTCAGCCTCACCAGATAAAAGACGTGCCGCTATAGGCGCAAGAGGGATTGATGTACCAGCACCCACCACCACCAAATCTTACACCTGAACAGCAAGCTATATTCGAGCAGGCGTGGCCACGTTTTTCAGACGAGGAGATGTCTCGTCGTCGGCAAGCCATTGAAGGTATCATGGCGGAACATGATGTTACCCATTTACTAATGTATGGTGCCAACGGCCGGGGTTCGTCGATCCCATGGTTGACAGATTGGTCGGTAACGACCGAGGTAATTTGCATCACGACGGCAGATGAATGCGATGCGCTTTTTATCCAATATTATAACCACACACCCTTTGCTGAACGACAAATTGAGCGAGCCGAAGCTCACTGGGGCGGGGCGTCAACCATTGTAACGGCAATGGAAGAGCTCAAACGTCGGGGCGGGCAAAATGCTCGTATTGGCGTCATCGGTCCACTACCCTTTGGCCAATATGATGCGCTTAAGGAGATTGCGTCCGATGTGGTCAACCTCAACCGCCATTATACTCGCGAACGATTGGTTAAATCCGATGAAGAGCTTGAGTGGTTCCGTATCGGAGCCGCCTTTAGCGATCTTTCAATTGAGGCCCTTTTGGAAGAAATGCGACCGGGGCTTACAGAGCATGATCTATCAGACATTGTCGAGCACGCCTATGTTCCTTGGGGTGGCCGCGCTGGCATCCATTTCTTCGGTGTAACTCCCATGCAGCATCCGGAGCTCTACGTCCCAGCTCAATTCAACTCCAATCGGGCGGTCCGGGTTGGCGATATTGTGTTTACCGAAATTACAGCTTCATTTTTCGATTACGGAGGGCAAGTGTTGCGCAGCTTTGCCATCGATTGTGAGCCGCCGGCACTATATCGTGCTCTCCATGATGCCGCCGACGCAGCCTATGATGTAATTTGTGCCGCCGCAAAACCCGGTGCAACTGCAGCCGATCTAATCGTAGCGGGCCAGATTATTGAGGAGCTTGGGTTTACTCATTGCGACGATTTAATTCATGGTTATGGCGGTGGATATTTGCCGCCCGTGCTAGGTCTGCCAAGCCGGCGTGATGAGCCTACACCCGACATTACACTTGAAGCCGGAATGATGATGGTTGTTCAACCTAACGTCATAAATCATGACAAGACTGCCGGTGTTCAAACAGGGGATTGTATTGTGGTAACCGAAAACGGTGGTGTTTCGTTACATAATGCGCCGCGAGGATTTCTTTCAGTTTAGGACGCATCATCAACGATAGTTGGATGGGGTTTGCTAGCTCTTATCGCTTTGGAGATTAGGAATAGGAATTGTCGGGTATGGCTAGTGGAACTGTCGATAAATTTTTGGACTGGATGGAATCATATCGGGGAGTAGTGTTTCCATGGCACTGTGATCATCTCGGTCACATGAATGTTCGATGGTACGGCCACTTTTTTGATGATGCGGGTTTTCACCTCTGGTCGCAAATTGGAATGAGCCACGTGACATTTAAAGAACGGGGTGTTGTAACCGTTGTCGCTAGCATTAAGACCGAATTTCACCACGAATCCGCGGCGGGTGATCTCGTGTTGATCAAGAGTGCTTTTACACGAATTGGCGAAAAAAGCCTCACCATGAGCCAGCGGATGATCAACGCCGAATCCGGAGTGCTATATGCGACGCAAGATGTTGTAGAAGTATTTTTCGATGTTGTTGCCAGAAAGGCGGCACCCATGCCCCAGGATATCCGTGAAAAGCTTGAAGCTGTTGTCGTTACAGTGCAGTCCGATTGACAGCCCAAAGCAATTATGATGAGTTTTTCGCAATTGATCGGGGGCGTTGAGTTGTGATGATTTTGCGTCGCTAATAGCATCTTTAGGAGGTACTCCTTATGGGTCCGCACGACGCCAAATTGAGTGAGCCATCCATTATTAAGTCCGCTGATATTGACCCCGGTTACAACTGGGATCGCGCAATCCCGGCGCCCGGTCATACTGGTGTGGATTTCGAGGAACGGGTTAATTTTCAAAGGCTGCACGAATATCGTCTGGCCCGATCTCGCGTGGCACTGAAAAATTCCGGGTTAGGCGCGTTACTGTGCTTTGATAACAACAATATCCGCTACATTACGTCCACTGCCATTGGCGAATGGTCTCGCGATAAGGTATGCCGCTATGCACTCCTCGCCGGTGATGCCGATCCTCATCTGTGGGACTTTGGTTCTGCCGCTCTTCATCACCGGTTGCATTCTCCTTGGTTGCCTCAGGGCTGTTGTCACGCCGGCATGTTGGGGCTCCGTGGTACGGTGCCGCCCGATGCAGGCTTGATGAAATCCGCGGCTGATGAAATCAAGGCTATGCTGGATGAAATTGGTGTTTCGGATATGCCGGTCGGTATCGATATTGTGGAACCACCTATGCTGTTCGAGCTGCAAAAGGTCGGTTTGGATATTCGTGACGGTCAGCAGGTTATGTTGGATGCTCGAGAGATCAAGAATATAGATGAGATAACGCTGCTTAATCAGGCTGCTGCCATGGTTGATGGGGTCTACCAAATGATCTCAGAAGAACTCAAACCTGGCGTTCGAGAATCTGATATTGTCGCCATGGCCAACAAATATCTCTATGAGCACGGATCAGATGATGTAGAGGCAATCAACGCAATTTCGGGAGACCGTTGTATACCGCATCCTCATAACTTTACTGACCGGATTGTGCGGCCTGGCGATCAAGCGTTTTTCGATATCATTCAAGCCTATATGGGATATCGCACCTGCTATTACAGGACGTTTAATGTAGGCAAGGCGACTGATGCCCAGCGCGATGCATATAAAAAAGCTCGCGAATGGATCGACGCTTCCATTGCGATGGTAAAACCTGGCATGACCACTGATCAAATTGCGGCGGTCTGGCCAAAGGCTGAAGAATTCGGGTGCACCAATGAAATGGAAGCGTTTGCGCTGCAGTTCGGCCATGGCATAGGCGTCGCGCTGCACGAGCGTCCTATCATCAGCCGTTTGTGTTCCTTTGATCATCCGAGCGAGATCAAGGAGGGTATGGTATTTGCACTTGAAACATATTGTCCGGCAACGGACGGTTATTCCGCAGCGCGGATCGAAGAGGAGGTGGTGGTAACTGCAGACGGAGCGCGGGTGATTACCTTGTTTCCGGCTGAAGAATTACCGATTTCCAATCCCTATTGAGTTTTGGCGTGGCTAGACAAACTGACATGGCTGGCAGCGAATTGTTTCCTAATGACGATATTGGAGAGGAAATACGCCTTGCGTTGTTTCGTAGCCAATTAGAAATTCGCCAGGTTGAGCAAAAAGCGTACGATCTATTTCTTCAAAATCTGATTAAAGGCACGAGCCATCTTGCGCTCGGCCAAGAAGCCGTGGCAGCCGGATTTGGTATCGCTATGCGATCTAATGACTTTACGTTCTGTACGTATCGCGGTCATCACCACAATTTGGCGCGAGGAGCGCCAATAATCGGTGTCCTTGGAGAATTGATGGGGCGAGACTGTGGTTTGTTGCGGGGTAAGGGCGGGTCGATGCATCTAACCAGTGCCCAACACGGTGTGTTGGGTTCCTACGCCATCGTAGGCGCACACTTGCCGATAGCCGTTGGCGCGGCATGGTCGGCGCAGTATCGGGGCACCGACCAAGTTGCTGTTTGTTTTTTTGGCGATGGGACGACAAATATTGGTGCTTTCCACGAAGCACTCAATATGGCGGCTGTCTGGAGGCTACCGGTCATCTTTGTCTGCGAGAATAACCTTTATATGGAATACACACCTATCGCAGATGTTACGGCGGTGGAAAATCCGGCGGCGGATCGGGCGTCAAGTTACGGCCTTGAGCCCATAATCATTGACGGTAATGATCCCGACGAAGTGTATCGCACAGCCCAAACCGCTTTAGTAAAGGCACGTAGCGGCGAGGGCCCCACACTAATCGAATGCAAAACATATAGATATTCTGGGCATTCCCGGGCTGACCCCGCAGACTATCGGCCCAAAGGGGAGCTAGAGGACTGGCTCAAACGAGACCCCATACCGATGTACCGCAATCGATTGTTGGGCTTTGGCATTAGGGAAAACACACTTGCCGCCATAGAAGAAGGTATTAACCAAGCGGTTAATGAAGCAACTCAAATTGCTATGGCATCGCCTCCTCCTCCAGAGGAATTGCTTGAATCTGATATTTGGGCGGATGGGGGGGCGGCATGGCGGAACTGACCTATCGAGAAGCGGTGGCCGCAGGTATAGCCCAAGAAATGGCACGTGACGACCGTGTGGTCTTTCTCGGCGAAGATGTCGCTGCAGCTGGGGGCGTATTCAAGGCGACGGTCGGTTTGCTCGAACAGTTTGGTCCAATTCGTGTGCGCGATACGCCGATTTCCGAACAAGCAATCTTAGGAGCGGCAATGGGCGCGGCCATGACCGGGCTTCGGCCTATTGCTGAAATCATGTTCTCGGATTTTCTAGCTGTCTGTTGGGATCTCGTTGCTAATGAAATTGCAAAGAGTCGCTATATGACCAACGGTCAGTTGGAATGTCCGTTGGTAATTCGAACAGCAAATGGCGGGGGATCACGTTTCGGTGCGCAACATTCGCAAAGCGTGGAAAATTGGGCGATGGCGGTGCCAGGAATTAAAGTGATTGCACCTTCCACGCCAGCAGATGTTAAAGGGCTTCTGGCCGCCGCAGTGCGTGACCCAGATCCGGTCTTATTTTTTGAGCATAAATCGCTCTACGCTACCAAAGGCGAGGTGCCGAATGGGGAACATATAGATGAGCTTGGCACCGCACGTGTTGTGCGAAAGGGCAATGACCTAACTATACTGGCGCTCGCGGCCATGGTTCCCCGAGCACTAGACGCGGCGGTACGGCTTGAAAAAGAAGACGGTATGTCCACGACGGTTGTGGATGTGCGTTCGCTCGTACCCCTTGATACACAAACTATCCTTACAGAGGTCAGTCGAACCGGTCGTGCCGTTACAGTGGAGGAAAACCCACGCCTCTGCGGCTGGGGCGCAGAAGTGGCCTCAATCATCGCTGACGAAATATTTTATGATCTCGATGGGCCTATAATTCGAATTACTACACCCCATATTCCATTGCCGTCAGTCGATCATTTGGAAGATCTTGCCATGCCGTCGGTCGATCGGATTGTTGCGACTATCAGGGATCGGGTGGATTAGATGAACATAGTTATGCCACAGCTGGGCGAGACGGTTGCTGAGGGGACTTTGACTATTTGGCATAAAAAGCCAGGTGATAGAGTTAAAGCCAATGAATTGCTGTTTGAGGTATCTACCGACAAGGTCGACACGGAAATTCCTGCACCTGCCAGCGGCACTTTAGTCGAAGT
>CAYZMI010000007.1:15353-27767 GCA_964479475.1 uncultured Rhodospirillaceae bacterium
CCGACAAGGTCGACACGGAAATTCCTGCACCTGCCAGCGGCACTTTAGTCGAAGTACTGGTGGAAGAGGGTGTCACAGTCCGGGTCGGCGAAACATTGGGAATTCTTCGAGCCGATGACGAAGAAAGGATTTCAATGACGACGGCAAACGCGACAACCAAAGTGGAGCCCCAGTCACCAATTGCTACTATCCCACCAGGATCTGCCGTGCCACCGCCTTTGTCTCCCGTGGTTGGCCGTCTGTTAGCTGAGCATGGCTTGTCGCCCGCAGATGTGTCCGGCACTGGCGCGGGTGGCCGGATTAAACGGATGGATGTGGAGGCGTACCTTGACCGACAGCATAGTGCTGTCGTGGTACCTGAACAATGCGGTGAATTTACGGTGATACCATTTAATACTATTCGTAAACGTACCGCTGAACACATGCTGCGTTCAACGGCAACCAGTCCACATGTATTACAAGCTGTTGACGTTGATTTTCAGCGCATTGTTCGGACCCGTGAAACTCAGGCTACTGCGTGGAAGGCCCAGGAAGGGTTTGCATTGACATATTTACCTTTCATCGCCCGGGCGGTGTGTCTGGCCATAGACGAATTTCCGAATGTTAACGCTAGTGTCGATGACGACAGCTTAAAAGTCTGGAGGTCGGTAAATTTGGCTATTGCTGTTGACCTTGAATTTGATGGATTAGTGGCCCCAGTTATTCGATCGGCCGAGCACATGTCGGTTACCGAACTGGCGAGGCAAATTGCCAGCCTCTCAAATAAGGCTCGCGCCAAATGCTTGTCACCCGACGATTTTGCGGGCGGCACCTATACCATTACTAATTCTGGTGTGTTCGGAACAATGATTACGGCCCCAATTATCAACCAACCGCAGGTAGCGATAATGTCTACTGACAGTATTCGAAAGCGACCCGTGGTGATTGAGGAAAACGGTGTCGAGAAAATCGTGCCGCGTCCCGTCGGTGTACTAGCTCAATCCTTCGATCATCGTGCTATCGATGGTGCTTATTCCGCTTCATTCTTGAATCGCGTGCGAGAACTCATTGAAAATTATGATTGGGACAGATCCTTCACCTAATGTATTTAAAAGATGAAAGACGGGTGGTTCGGATCACTTACCTCTTGAGAAGAACGCAAGGACTTCAACCGATACGTTATAAAAATCTACCTCAAGAACTTTACAACATACATGCCGGAGTCCTGGAATAGTCTGTTAACTGCCAAAGGTCATGTTACCACTGGGGTAGAAAGTTAATTGGTACGGCTGTAGTGGAGTGTATACATTTAATGGGGGAGGCATTAACTCAGCTGCTTGATATAGTATATTAGCTCGCTGCTACACGGGACGTGTAGACACAAACTACTTCTCTCAAAACACTCATTTTCTACTCGTCGAAAAATTGCAGTTTTTCCTCATGCCACAGCATGGCCCCTATGGTCATCCGCGGTACTAGTTAATTCCCATGATATCAAAAGGGCGTTAGCCAAGACTAAATTTTTGCGTAAATTTGATCCTATAAAAAGTTACTAAATTAACGTCCTTTGTATTCCGGCTTTCTTTTCTCACGAAATGCACGAACGCCTTCCTTGTGGTCCTCGGAGGTAATCAATACAGATTGACCAATACGCTCTAAAATTCTTCCTGAAGCCATATCTATATTTTCACAAGTATTCATTATAGTTTTTGCAAGTCCAAGAGCCATCGGCGCTTTTGCGACGAGCTTCTCCGCTAATTTACGTGCCTCAGTCTGCAACTGATCGGCGGGCACAACGCGGGTAACCAGCCCAAGTTCTGCAGCTTTAGTTGCATCGATAAATTCGCCCGCAAGGACTAATTCTTTTGCCCAACTCGGGCCAATTAGACGAATAAGCCGGCTGCATCCCCCTGAGCCAGGAATGAGGTTGATGTTTCCCTCTGTAAAGCCAAACCGAGCATCCTCCGTGCATATCCGGAAATCGCATGACATGGCTAGTTCAAGTCCCCCACACGCACAATATCCCTGTGCCGCGCAAATTACAGGTATCTCTATTCTTTCCAGCCGATCAAAAAAATCATGAATCCATCGATATTCGATCCGAAATCGTTCGGTCAGAAAGTCTTGTTCGAACCAAGAAACGTCAGCCCCGGCGCCAAATGCTCTTTCACCCGAAGCATTTATGATAATGGCCCTTATGTCGCTGTTTGCTTCAATCCGCCTTTCAATCCATCCAAAGTCTTCTTTCATACCCTCGTCGAATGAGTTTAATCTTTCAGGACGGTTAAGCGTGATGGTAAGAATGCGATCTGAAATATCAACCAGTAACGCGTTGAATTCATGGCCAAGGATGACGTCGTTTTCTTCCGTAATCATCTAATTTCCTTCTAAATCAACTAAAATAACGCAGCCGACGGTATATGAACGGCCGGCAACAAAAATTTTCTCTAGGACAAATTTATCTTTGTAGTGACAGGAGAATTTCCCGGGTGCTATCCGCAAGTTCGCATTCGATGGCTTCAAAGGCCAACATCGGCGGGAACATTAAGCCTGTGCCATCCATATGACCCCGCATCTCACGCAGATATCTATTAACGATGTCCTCGGTCTTATTTTGTTTTAGGCCATGTTGAAGGCAGAATTCGTTATCAGGCCCCTCGAGACGCCCGAATGCTCTCTTTAGACAATTGGGCATAACTCTATCAAAAACCTCCTGAAATTCTGCTAATTTTTCCGGGTCCTTAGCAAACTGTTTTAGGTTTTCTACCCCATTATCGTAGTGGTCCTCTTCATCCGCGAGGACTTCCTCTTGGCTAGCTCCCCAAGGTATGTAACTAGAGTCACGATATTCCATAATTTGATGGCTACCAGCACGGTCCACCGTAAAATTGAACACAGCGATATCCAGCCAGTTATCGAGATTGAGGCCCCAAAATTCAGCCGCATCTGGACGACCCGCTATGATTTCTTCAGGATCCTCCCCCAAATCTGTCAACAAATCATAGAGTCCTCTGCTATGTCTCGCCTCTTCCGCCGCAAACTCCGCAGCAAGCTCTTTTTCTTGCCAATTAGGAGCTGCGCTTATCGCCCGTCCAAATACTTCTGCAGTCGCCGTTTCTGCATATATTTGGCGGGTCATTAAGCGAATAAGCATCTCCCTGTACTCACCCTTGGCATCTTGGGGAGCATTGACGGTTGGCGCAGGAGCGATAGCATCCATTCTCTTTTCCTTCTTGAAAATTCGTTTCTCGGAATTTGTCAAATTCGTGGATATAAATCAAATAACTATTTGGTATCGTTAATATACAGTCGCAAAAAAGTTTGAAATATGTATGCCGAATTTTTAGTGATAATCAGGGTTGAAGAGTAGAATCGAGTATTTCGAATGTTCGCCTATGTATGATTTGGCTAAAATAAATTCAAATTTTCTATGTGGGTGATGGGGTTTATTTGCGGAGATCAGCTGGAGCTCTAGTGGCAGGCCCACAATAAGGGCTCAATGGTGTTCGGTTAAGCGTTGTGTGGATTAGCGGCCAATTGCGTTCCTTCCTTGCACTGGTATACTTGCGTTTAGCAATCGATTGCCTGATTACGTTGAGAAGGCATTGGTGCAAAATTGCGCAATCTACCCGAATTTTTTAGATAACATTTATTCTGCTAATCGCCTGTCGTAGAGCGGGGCGGAATAGTGATGGGACCTTGGTTTGGCAAAGGATTAGACGATATGACGCGTAAAACTCTCGGCAATTATAGTATCGGTTGGGTGGGCACCGGACGAATGGGGTTTTCTATGGTTTCTCGGCTCTTGCAGCGGGGCTGCAATGTGGCTGTCTATAATCGAACACGCGCTAAGGCTGAACCTTTGACAGACCTAGGTGCGTCCATAGTTAACAGCCCGAGCGAGCTAGCTGACCGAGATATCGTTTTTACAATGGTTGCCGGCTCTGATGATTTTATAAAGGTTGTTGCCGGGAAAGGTGGTGTGCTGTCCCGGGCTGATGCGGCGCCCAAAATTCTTATCGACTGCACATCGGTCTCACAGCAGGCATCCGCCAAAGTACGCGATGCGGCAGAGGGGCGGGGTGTTGGGTATTTGGCTGCCCCGGTGAGCGGTAATGCGAAAGTAGTCAAGGCGGGTAAACTTAGTATTGTCGCGTCGGGTCCTCCAGGTATTTATGATGAGGCACTACCTTACCTAGAAGCGCTTGGCGCAGGGGCAACTTATGTAGGTGAAGGTGAGGCGTCACGCATCGTTAAAATTTGTCATAATATGCTCCTCGGGGTGGTGACCCAATCGCTTGCGGAGATTACGGTTCTTGCCGAGAAATCGGGCGTGTCACGCAATGCTTTCTTAGATTTTCTGAATAAAAGCGTTATGGGGTCTGTCTTTTCACGGTATAAAACCCCCGCCTTCGTCAATCTGGATTTTTCCGTTACTTTCACGCCAGAATTATTGTGTAAGGATCTTGATCTTGGTTTATCGGCGGCACGGAACCTCGGCGTACCTATGCCGGTTGCTGCGCAGACACGTGAACTTGTTCAGACCATGATTGGTCATGGAATGACGAATACAGATTTTTCCGAGTTGCTAACCCTACAAGCCTTGGCATCCGGTATAGAATTGGAGGCAGAAAACGTCGACGTTGATGATGGTCTTCAGGACTAACGGACGCGGTAAAGCCTTGGCATCTCTCAGGCTTCAATGTTAGGGTTTAGCTGCTGGTTGCGACTAGGGGGCAATCAAAATTACATTAATAGTAAAGGGGATGGGAAATACCATGCCGAAATTAATACGGTTGATCGCAGTGTTAGCAGCAGGCGGGCTCATTGGAGCGTGCGCCGATATCAGTCAAGTCGCCAAAATGAAGGTCAAAGGTGGTGCCTACGAAAAAACTTTACATAAAGAGTATGTAAAACTCGCTAAAGCGGAAGCCAAGGCGACGGATTGGGGTGTCGCCGAAGAATTTGCAAGCCGTGCAGCCAAGGCGGCCAGTGGAAAACCGTCATGGCCTGCTTCACTGAGTAAGCGCTCACTGCATAAAAAACATGCCAAGAGCTTGGCCAACGGGCGCAAGCGGTTGACTAACGCGCTGTCGAAGGGTGGCACGAGAAAATCTCCGAAGCAGGCGGCAGTCGCGCAGGTAAAATTTGAATGCTGGTTGCAGGAAGCCGAAGAAAATATAGCTAAAAAGAAAATCCAAAAATGCCGCAGCGCATTTTACGGCGCAATTACATTATTAGAAGCCGCTGTTTGGGCAGCGCCCAAATAGACGATTAAGCCCAAGGAAAAGTACAAAAAAACCAAACAAATGGCCCGCCTCGGACGTTTGCGTCGCGGGCCATTTATTGATTTGATGGCAGATGGCCACCGGACCAACAGCATTGTCCCGAAATCAGAATTTAAACTCGGTGATTCGTCGTCAGTTAAGATTTTTTATGTTTTTTGATAAGTTAGCTTGGGACCAGTACAAGACTGAGTTGCGGAATAGCAACAATCAATATCAACACCAGTAGCATTACGAACGCGAACGGTGATGCGCCAGCGAAAATATGCGATAGCGTAATCGACCGATCTTGAATTGTGCTTTTTATGGTAAAGCACGATATCCCAAGCGGCGGCGTAAGTAGCCCAATCTCTGCACCTATCACCGTTACTATGCCAAACCAGATGAGATTTCCACCCAGTGCCTCCACGGTCGCCAAAAACAGCGGGACCACAATTAAAATGATGGAAGCAGTTTCTATAATAGTACCGAGCAAAACCATTAGGATGACATAAATTGTCATTAGGCCCGTCATTCCCCACCCCAAACCCGTGAGCCAGTCGCTGAATAAAGTTGGTAGAGCGGCAAAGCCTAGCATGCGGCTATACATCGATGCTGTAATGATTAGGAATAAGATGGCAGCGGTGATGTGACCGGTTTCGACGAGAACCCGCCAAAACCCTTGCCAGCTTAAACGGCGTTTGAGGAGGCCAATGCCCAACGCTCCTGCGGATCCGGCGGCCCCAGCCTCTTCCGGCGAAAACCATCCGGTATAAATACCTCCTAACACCAAGATGACTAAAAACGCCACAGGGGTGAGAAGTTTAAAGATTTCGGCTGCGCTCAGATCTTCATCTGATATGCTTTCGCCAAAACGTCCGGTTTCAGTTACGAATTTAGGCGTCAGGCGGGTCAAGATGAAAATGCAGATGATAAAAGCGGCGGCTAGAACAATCCCCGGAATAAAACCGGCAATAAACATATGTCCTACCGACTGTTCTGCTACGATAGCGTAAATTATCAGCATGGATGATGGCGGGATGAGCATACCTAACACTGAACTGCCCGCGACAACTCCGACAGAAAACTGCCTTGTGTAGCCGAAACGGCGCATTTCGGGGACTGCGATGCGGGTGAACACTGATGCTGATGCAATGGACGAACCGGTTATCGACGCAAATAAAGCATTGGCCGCGACAGTTGCCATTCCAAGTCCACCCTTTACACGCTGAAATATTTGATTGGCAACGCGGTAGACATCGCTTCCGAGACCAACTTCACTTGCGACAATGCCCATTAGGGCGAAGAGGGGAATATTAGCGAATACAGCGTGTTCGATGGTGTCTTGGGTCGCTGCGGTTAATAGACTGATGGCAACATCAGCCGAACCGCGGATTACCCAAACGCCGATGAACGAAACAACACCTAGCGCCACCGCTACATGGATACCAGTGTAAATAAGGAGAAGGATAATGACGACTGAGGCAATACCGATTTCGACACTGTACATCAGCGTTTTCCTCTAAACCCGCCTCATCAAAAGGTGCCAGTGTTCGGCCAGCATTACTAAGAATTGGATCAAAGTAACGCATAAAGCAATTACAACTATAAGTACGACCGGCCATCGAGGTGCTGTAAACATACCTTCGACCCCAACGTACCAGTCATTGGTCCAAGCATCGACAAAGAAGGGAACACTACCCCATAGAATCAGCCCCATGAACACAGCACCTATCAGGTATGTTGCAATTGCCATCACGTGCCCAGCGGTAGGTTTGTGCTGCATGACCTGGTTGAACAAGCCATCCGATCGGACAAAAACACCGCGTCGGAGAGAATCGGCGAGTTGCATGAATACGATGCCGATGACGGAGATCTCGATCATTTCAATTACACCGATGATCGGAGCGTTGAAGGCTGATCGACTGATCGCTTCGGTATTGATCAACATCATCAGTACGACGATCCAAATTGAACCAGCCGCATTCATACTGCTGACTAGGGATGAAAAAATACGAAGCGGGACGCTTTTCTTTAGTCCCGCTTCGTTTAGAGCCCTATTATCGGGCAAGCAGGATTACTCCTTATCCCAGTGTCGTATAATTGGCTGATTTGCCGCCCGCATCTTATTCATATAGGCGCGCAGCATCTTAGTACCGGGAAGCCCTTTTTTGTCTAGCTTAGCCGCCCAGTCTTTACCGATATTGGGCATACCTTTGGCCCATGCAACTCGCGCTGCTTGGGACATTTGAATAATAGTTCCGCCCTTTTTCTTAAAATTGGCATAGGCTTTAGACGCATCGTCCATACTTTGCTGTGCTGTGTAATCTCGATAATTATGGGCGACCGTGTGGATCACATTGCGGACCGCCTTCGGCAGTCGGTTATACGCGTCTTTGTTCATAGTTAACGCTTTTGAATTGGCGGTGCCAATGTCCGCTTTGAGCATATATTTGGCACCTTCGACTAACTTGAATGCTACAGCTGCATCGGTCCACAACATGGAGCCGTCGATCGCGCCGGTCTTGAATTTGTTGTAGTAGTGAACCATCGAACCGATCACCGGAGTGGCGCCAGTACCCGTGAGGTAACGCATATTTATACCAGCACCGGCGATCTTTAGGCCCTTGAAGTCATCTACCTTTGTGACTTTTTTACGGAAGAACATTTGATAGGAATCAATCACTGAAAAACTGGTCAACAAAACCTGGTTATATTTTAGCCATGCCTTCTTTATTGCAGGAAATTCTTCGGCAAGTTCGTCCACGGTGCGGGACAGCAGAACCGGATTGGCAGTAACGAATGGTGCCACGTAAGCAATTGCCTGCAGTGGCACCTTGTCTTGATGGAACACGCTAGTGACAACTCCTATGTCTCCCAGCCCTTTTTGCATGCCGGTCATGACATGCTTGACTTTAACGATTTGGCCGGCAAATGCCTTATTCCAACGAATTTTATATTTTCCCGATTTGGCGAGGCGCTTATCCACCTCGGGTATAAAATAGTTGATAAAAGTTTTGACTTGGAGCGCACGCGGTGGATATCCATCCACTGCTGTCAGATTAATAGTTTGTTGAGCTAAGCTAGTAGTAGTCAATCCCGCCAGGCAGAGCGCAAACGCGCCAGCCATACAAGAGGACTTGATAACAATTTTAGACGTTTGTCTCATGATTTCTCTCCCCTGAGCCAACTTGTGAAACAAAACACTGTACCAGAAAAGTATGCAGAAATTAGAATGTCAAATTAATTTCGGCTTGTGACTTGGTCCGTCATTTCAAAAAATCGTACTTCCGCATCCAAGTAAGCAAATGCCTCAAGACCTCATCTTCGCGCCCCTCGAAATAATGATTGGCAGGCGACCCCGGTTTGTTTTGCGCCTCGGCTAAAAGCCGGTAGGTCAAATTAGGATTGGCGTGCTCCAATTGTTCTTGCGCTGGCGGTAGGGTTGCGGGAAATGGGTCTGCCGAATCACGGATGGCAAAAAGCGGCCGATCACCTACTTGTTTAATCAATTCAATAGGGACCGCGCGTGAGTTTGGCCCTCGCTTGTCGAGGAAGATTTCGTAGTTGTGAACCATCGGCAAGGAACCTGCGACCATTGGTGGTAGCAAAAAAGAATCTTGGCCAAGTCCAGCTGCGACCTTGATTTCCGCCTCATCAACCGCAGCTTGATATGGATCTTCCCCACCCATAATCAGCATAGAGCCGCGACGCATATCGCCAAGGGCGGCGAGTAGAATTAGACCAGGAACCCGTTGGTCATCTGTTTCCGAAATATAGTAGGGCACGGTAACGGTGCCATAGCTGTGACCGGCAAGGAGAACATACTCGATACCCCGTTTGCTCAAAAAATCGATCCCGTGACGTTGGTCCATCGCGGCATCGTGCAGGCTAAAAAATCCGAAATTGTGTCCGTGGTCACGACGGTTCATGGCTAGTGTCGTGATACCCGCTGCGGCGAGATGTTCGCCGAGCCAAATAAAAAGTGGTTCGTAATACTCCGACCCTGTTCCAGGAAAGATTGCTATTGCGGTTTGGGTGCTGACGTGTGACGGGGTCCATACCGCACCACTTAACTTAATGCCATCATCGGTCTTAAGTGTTATCAACTCGGTATTGAAATTCATCTTTAACCTTTTGTAACGCTGACAATGTTATTGGTCTGAACTCCATACAAGTGTATTTCGATCGGAATTCCTACGCCGGTTGTTACCGGCGTCTGGTCCCGCAACGCGGCAAAATAATTCCCGGTTAAATTTACAGCTAATCTAGCATCCGAACCCTTGAAATATGCAAATTTAAACGAACTCACCCTATTGCACATTATGCTTTGACGATCGATTACCCTTTGATGGGCGGTACGTGCCGGGCATAAAGGGCAAGCCCTAAGCAAATGAAGAGTAAGATTCCCCCAGTAATGTAAAAGCTTTCTTCTCGCCCGACCGTATCAGATAAAATTCCAATCAGCGGCGGGATGGTGATACCACCGAGCCTGTTCATAGTCTGCCGGAGTCCGACTACCGCACCTTGCTGATGCGCACCCACCGATTTTGCCATGACCGAAAATAGAATAGGCTGAGACACACCCTGCGTCATGCCCCGGGCCATCTGTGCTGTCACTAGAACTACAAACATCACCCATAGGATCGGTGTAACGGAAGTTATTAAAGGTGTGATGCTAATAAGTACAATCGTTACAGTCGTTGTGATAACCAGTATTCGGATTGCTTCGAACCGACGCATAGTACGTCCGGCAAACCAGGCGCCCACAGCGGCCGCCATTTCAATACCTGCGAACAAAAACCCGATCAGGGTGGCTGAAAAACCAATGTCCTCGAGATGGGTCACATAGACAGAGGTTTGAATACCGTAGCTAGAATTGCGGACAAGCATGGCAACGGCAGCAAAGGCGACGGCTGGGATGGCCATCATGGCAAAGGATGCGGCATAGTCGGATGCGCGCGGCATGATGTCTTTTAATCGGAGGTGCGGGGCCGCAATCGTTGGAGCCGTGGTAGCGATTTTCGGTTCGCCCGCCATATATAACGCGCTAAAGGCACACATTGCCCAAACCATACCGAACCCGTATGCGAGCCATGCTCCACCAAGATCAAACAAGAAACCCACAATGGGGGGGGCTACGGTCGTGCCAATTCGAGCAAAACTGCTGAACCGTCCGATATATTCGGCGTCACCGTCTGCGATGCGAGCTATTAAAGTCTGGCCCCCTGACCAAGCCATGGATATGGCGAAGCCGCTGATAAATTGGAGGAGCAACAGACCCTGAAAAGTTGTCATGAGTGGAAATAGGGGTGCACAAATAACTACGATCCCAGTAAAGATTAGTGTAATCCGGCGTACGCCAAACCGATCCATGAGTACGCCAGCGTGGATCGATAGAAAAAGGGATATTAAAGATCGGGCGCCAACCAGTGTGCCTATTTCCCCGTCTGACATACCGAGGGTAATCCCCGCGTAAACTGGAATGAGGAATACGAACACATCAATCAGCGCCATGCTGAAGATGCCAAAAATATAGGCGCTACGGAGAGTTCTGGGATCCGGGGTGTCCCGCTGAGGTAGTGTCATTCAATCGGTTCGCGTTTTGTGTATCCGACCCAGATCAGAACCAGGGCGCAGAGAAATAATAATCCAGTGCCCATTATTATAAAGCTTTCAGCAAGACCCCAGTGGTCGGCGATGGCCCCCATTAGGGGTGGAACGATGACCGCGGACAACCGATGGAGGGTTTGCCGTAAGCCTACCACCGCACCTTGTTCGTCGTCGCCGACGGATTTTGCCTGGGCCGAAAACATAACCGGCTGGCTGACCCCCTGAACGAATCCTCGCAAAATTTGGGCAATCAACAACAAAACGAATAGGCCACCGAGCCACGGTGTGATGGAGATTAGTAAGATAGCCAACGCTGTGGCGATTGTCATAGTCCATAACGGATGACCTAAGCGCATTGCAGGTCCGCCAAATATTGATCCGACGCCGCTTGCAAATTCTATTGCAGCAAATAGGACGCCGATATCCCAGCCGGTAAGGCCGATTCCGTCAAGATAGACCACATAAAGAGAATTGTTCACGCTTGATGTAGAATTGCGTAAAAACATCACCGTAACGGATATGGCGATGACGGGAATACCCATCATCGCAAAGGAACGTGTGTAGTCGCTTATTCGAGGTGCAAACTCGCGCCATGCGGCGCTAAGGGTATGAATTGAATTTTGATTTCGCACTACACTGGGCTCCGATGCGAAGCACAGCGTGATCATCAGAACCACTCCCCAACCTGCGGCTAGTAAATAGCTTGGCCATAAACCGCCATAGTCCCAGATAAATCCCGCGATTAACGGCGCACCAGTCGTGCCCAAGCGTGAGGCGAAGGAAAAATAACCGATAGGCCCGGCGTCCCCATGCCCAATTTGAGCAATCAGTGTTTGTCCGCCTGCCCACGCAAAGGACACCGCACCACCTACAAGTATTTGCACAAGAAGCAGAGCCCAAAATGACTCCAGCATTGGGTATATAGGTGCGGTTAGCATGGCAACGACAACGAAGAACCGCATCACCCGGACCGTCCCTAAACGATCCATCAACGCACCAATATGGATAGAAAGGAATAAAGTTAGGACGGTTCTTGCGCCGACCAGCCAGCCGATTTCAGTGGCGCTGAAATTTAACTGTGTAGCATATAGTGGTAGAAGGAAGACAAACACATCGATATAACCCATGCCGAATAGGCCGATGGCATAAGCTGTCCAGAGCGACCTACGGTCGGGATGCCCAGAGGGAGATTCGCTCAAAACCGGCACCCTTGTTGGGTTCGTTCAACTATACCTTTAGAGCACACCATCAGTATGGAACATCGCCTAGGATAGCGATGCGCCGCAATTGCCGGCGTTCGTTCTCCGAATCATATGTGTTTCGTGCATGTAGCACACTTCGATTATCCCACAAGATGACGTCACCCTTGCGCCAATGATGTTCGTAGATAAATTGATCTTGCTCCATGTGGTCGAATAACAACTCAAGCAGTTCATTGCCTTTTTTGGGCGCCAGTTCAAGAATTCGGTCGCTGAATAGGCGATTGACGTAGATCGCCTTTCCCCCACAGGGTGCATGCGAAGACAGTGATAATTAGATTATAGTACACAGCCCCCGC
>CAYZMI010000007.1:27867-35659 GCA_964479475.1 uncultured Rhodospirillaceae bacterium
CCCACAGGGTGCATGCGAAGACAGTGATAATTAGATTATAGTACACAGCCCCCGCAATTCTCTGCGATGTTTAAAGACTATTATGCACGATTTCCCCACCAACTATGGTGAGATCAGCGCGAATTTCCTTTATGATGTCGAGGCTTGCGGACATAGGATCGGCGCTTAGAACCGCTATGTCACCTAGTTTTCCTACTTCTATACTTCCCTTTTTTTCTTCTTCAAATGATAAACGCGCCCCTTCGATAGTGAGCGCGCGCAGGCCTTGTTCAGCGGTGAGCCGCTGATCGGTCCCGATCGTTCGGTCTTTGATCCTTGCCTTGCGTGCCATCATAGTCCACAGCGTATAAAATGGATTATAGGGGATGTTATCGGTGCCCGCCGCGATGGGCACATTCGCCGCCATTAGGCTACGAAGTGGCATGATATTATTTCCGTCATCGGATTGGCCAATAATATTTGCACCACGTTGCCAGATAGTGGACACCGGTATGGCCGTTACACAAACTCCTAGCTTTTTGAGCGCAACAATGTGCTTGGGTTCAACGATGTCGATATGTTCAATTACCCAGCGCCGCTCACCTATGTTGTTGATACGGTTGGCGTGCTCGAGGATTGGAATGACTTTCTCCATTCGGCCCGACACAATCGTATGTAGTCTTAATCCGTTAATTGCACATAGATTGGCTAGTTCGCCAAAATCATCGTAGCTCGTCGATGGTTCGATAAAACCACTCCAACCGGTATCGGGCAGGGCGTTTAAGGCGTATTCCCGCAATTTTATATCCCCTAAGAGACCGATGAATATTCCGTTGATAGATAACCAGTCATCGCCTTCACAATTTCCCCGTGCACCAGATAATCCGCGACATATTTGTTCCCGGGCCTGGGTCATGTTTTGCCATGTTGGGCTGACATTGAGGCGCGACCTGACTGTTAGTTCTTTTCTCTCATGCAATTCACGGTAAAGCGCGATGGATTCCGGTGAAGACCCATGCCCCTCATAGATGGATGTTGTTCCCACGGAGTTGTATAGACGCATTGATTTCCGAAGGCCCTTGATCCGCTCCTCATATGTGAAGGATGGCAGAGCCTTCAAAATATCGAAGGGTGCGATAGGTCTATGGCTGTGTTCCACGATTACGCCTGTAGGGTCACCGGTCGCTGGGTCTTTTTCGATGATAGTTTCAGCGAAGACCGATTGGGTGCCCTTATTTATGCCGTTGAGATCTAGTGCAAGCGAATTTAAGGCCCAGTAGCATGGTGGTGCGCCCCAATTCCCGAAGGCGGCCATAATGCAGACGGGGTTATCAGGGGCTACTGCATCCAATTCCCAACGGTTGGGCATGCGGTGTTCGGCGATTTTGTCTAGCTCGTCATAGTAGTGGGGTGGGTCGCCGACTGGCATAGTGATAACCCACTCCCCGGCTAATTTTTTTTGTACGAATTTTGCAATACAGGCTTGGATTTCCCCAACCGACCCGACGCCAGTCAGCGAAGGCCGCGCGGATTTAAGACCCTCACGTTCCATATGAGCGTGTGCATCGATGATTCCCGGAATGATCGAACGACCTTCGACATCAATAATTTGACAATCATCGGAAAAAAAATCCGCGACTTCGTTGTTGGTACCTACAGCAATGATACGTGTGCCTTTGATGGCAATCGCCTCGCATTCTGAGGATTGTGCATCAAGCGTGATCACATGTCCGTTTTTAATAATCGTATCAGCGGTTATAGAGGCCATGATAGGCTCTGCTAAATTACCCGTAATCCTGCTTCGCAGTTTTCTCTGAAACGTAACCTTCGGCGATATCATTGGCGAGCGCCACCGGATCTCGTTTATCCGGATCTCCATAACCCCCACCTCCAGGACCGTTTACTCGGAATATGGTGCCAGAGCTAAGTTCCATCCGTGCC
Organism: uncultured Rhodospirillaceae bacterium; assembly: GCA_964479475.1. Taxonomy (GTDB): domain Bacteria; phylum Pseudomonadota; class Alphaproteobacteria; order MPNO01; family UBA2964; genus JAQBTY01. Next base: position 29,788 of record CAYZMI010000007.1, read on the forward strand.
GATGACGGCATAATTTGTTCATCTGGTGTATCCGGGTTGACCACAAAACGGCTGGGACCTGCGGGTCTACCACCCTGTATGCCTTGTGGTGGTTCGATGGACCTATCGGCGCGGTAAACAATTTCAGCTGGTTCAAGCATTTCATATTCGCGGACAAAGCTGAGGCCACCACGAAATTCACCGGCACCGCCCGAGTCCTGAGTTAAGTTAAACTTACGGATATGGCAGGGGTATTCGGCTTCAATAATCTCAACCGGCGCGCAATAAAGATTAGCAAGTAGAGCGCTTACACCTGAGGCGCCATCCATGCCGTCGCCCGCGCCGTAGCCTGAACCAAAAATTTCGTACTGATTTCCACGTTTAGGGCGGGTATTGCCGCGATAGGCTACGATGATTGAGCCGCCGCTACCTCCAGAATGAGCAATAGCTCGGCCTGGAAGCAGGGGGTCCATGGCTTCTAAAATCACATCACAGAGTTTAAGACAACATTTCATGTAGCTGGAACATGGCCGCGGCGGTTCCGCGCTGACTACCGAACGCTCAGCAAACTTGAACGTCACGATGTCTCGGATGCTGTCACTGTACCGAAGATTTGGATTGATCATACCTATTAGGCAAAAATAGACGGCAGCTTCCACCATAGCTATTCGCAAATTGACCGGCCCTGCAGTTTGAGGATCGCAGTTGGTGAAATCGTAATGGAACTTGCCGTCTTGTACCTTAATCCGGACGTGAAGCTTGACTTTTTGCTTCAGGTCCACGCCGTCATGATCCAAATAACCCAGCGCTTCGCTGGTACCATCGGGAATTTCTCTCAACGCAGATTTAAACTCTGCACCTGACGAGGAGATCATTGCTTGCATGGCGTCGACCACGGTCTGCGCTCCGAAACGCTCGCACATCTTACGAATTTGTTGTCGGCCGATTTGGGTGACGCCAATTTGACCCGAAATATCCCCCAGTACAACATAGGGAGCACGCGTATTTGCAGCGATCAGGCGTAGGACGTCGTCGATGGGTTCTCCGGCCCGTTGGATCCGGATTGGCGGAATCATCATACCTTCATGATAAAGCTCCGTCGCCGATCCATACGTACTGCCAGGAACGGTACCTCCTACATCAGCCTTGTGGGCAATGGTGCCGGCGAAGGCAACTAGAATGCCATCGTGGATAATTGGTGCAATAAACCCCATATCTGAAGCATGGGGTAGGTTGCCTTCGTAAGGATGGTTGGTGACAAAAATATCCCCTTCGGCAAGTTCTTCTAAGCCATAGGTCTCTATAATACGTTGCACTAAATGGTAATAAACCGGCGCGTGAAAGAACATCCAGGGGGCTACTAAAAGCCGTCCTTGAGGGTCGACAATGACACAGCTGAAATCCCGTGACTCGCGGACGATAGTTGAATAGCCCGACCTAAAGAAATGATAGTCCATCTCCTCCATCAAGCTGGCAATGCGATTGCGCAATAATTCAACTGTAATCGGATCGACACTCACGATATGTCTACACCGTATTCCTGGGCCACAATTTCCTCGGTGACAAATCCTTCAGCGACATCTTCGGCGAGCGCGGATGGTTCGCGATTTGCGGGATCACCATAACCGCCGCCGCCTGGTGGCTGCACGCTGAATACGCTTCCAGCTTCAAGATGAAGCCTTGTAGTAGACGGCATTTCCTTCGCTGTGTCCGTTCCGGGATTGAGAACGAACTGGCTACGCCCTCCCGGCTTGCCGCCGCGAAGCCCCTGGGACGGGACAATTGCGCGATCTGACCGGTAAACGATCTCGGCGGGTTCAAGCAATTCGTATGTTCTGCGAAAACTCAGTCCACCGCGAAATTTGCCCGGCCCACCGGAATCGGTACTCATTTCAAATCGTTGTATTCGGCAGGGAAATTCTGCCTCTATAATTTCCACGGGCGCGACGTACAGGTTGTTCAAATTCACCGTGACCCCTGATGCGCCATCGTTTCCCTCGCCGGCCCCATAGGCTGATCCGAAAATTTCATATTGGTTGCCATGCTTACGCCTTGTATCGCCTTTCCAGGCGATAATGATTGAACCCCCACTACCGCCTGAATTGGCAATGGCCCGCCCTGGCATAATTTGGTCCAGGGCTTCCAAGGTAATATCCATCACCTTATGGCAGCATTTTATATAGCTCGAGCATGGCCGCGGAGCCTCCGCGCTCAAAACGGACTTTTCTGCAAAGGTGAAAGTAACCAAGTCCCGCATACCGTCGCTGTATCGCAAATTAGGGTCAATCATTCCGAGTAAACAAAAAAATACACAAGACTCTACAGTCGCAAGACGCAAATTTACTGGGCCCTGGGTCTGTGGGTCGCTTGCACTGAAGTCGAGATGAACCCCCCCATTCTCTATTTCTATGCGTACATGCAATCGGACCTTTGCACCGATATCCACTCCATCGTGGTCAAGATATCCCTCGGCTTCGCCGACGCCGTCCGGGATCTGTATTAGGGCCGCCTGGAACTCTTTTGTGGATGATTCAATCATAGCGGCCATGGCCTCCGTCACCACGTCACCGCCGTACTTATCGCACATGGCGTGAACTTGGCGGCGGGCAATATTGGTGACACCTATCTGACCTGAGATATCCCCCATCATCACGTAGGGCGCGCGGGTATTAGCGGCGATTAGTCTCAAAACATCTTCTACTGGCTTGCCTGCCCTTTGAATTCGGATAGGCGGTAGCATTAACCCTTCATGGTATAGCTCCGTTGCTGATCCGTAGGTACTGCCAGGTACAGTGCCGCCTACATCTGCTTTGTGGGCAATAGTGCCGGCAAAGGCGACCAGTTTACCTTCGCAAAATATTGGTGCGAAAAACCCCATATCCGAAGCATGCGGCATCATGCCTTCATATGGGTGGTTGGTGACGAACACATCCCCCTCAGTGAGGCCATCCTCACTGTAAAGTTCAATGATGCGTTGTATGCAGTAGTAGTATACAGCGCCATGTACGAATAGCCACGGCGCTACCAAAATTCGACCCTGCGCATCTACGACAACACAGCTGAAATCACGCGATTCCCGGACAATAGTCGAATAACCCGATCGAAAGAAATGATAGTCCATTTCTTCCATGATGCTTGCGATCCGGTTCCGTAACAATTCGACGGTGATGGGATTGACGGCCACAATCAAGTCCTGCTGCCGTAGTCGCGACTGGCCGCCTCTTGGGTGACGAACCCTTCTGCAATGTCTTCGGCAAGTGCCGCTGGGTCGCGTTTGGTGGGATCTCCATAACCGCCCCCTGCCGCTGGCTGTACGCTGAAGCTTTGGCCTGCTTCCAAATTTAAACGCGCCGATGAAGGCATTTCCCTAGCTTCTGCTGTGTTAGGGTTGAGTATGAATTGGCTCCGACCTCCGGATTTTCCACCCCGAATACCTTGTGGTGGCTCGATAGAGCGGTCCGAGCGATAGACGATCTCGGCCGGCTCCAGCAAATCGTATGTTCGTCTGAAACTTAACCCGCCTCGGAATTCGCCCGGCCCGCCAGAATCGGCACTCATTTCGAACCGGCGAATACGGCAGGGAAATTCCGCTTCGATTATTTCCACCGGTGCGCAGTAAAGATTTATAAGATTGACCGTGGTGCCGGACGCACCGTCGACGCCCGCGCCCGCGCCATAGGCGGATCCGAAGATTTCATATTGGTTACCGTGCTTGCGCCGGGTTTCACCTTTCCATGCCACAATTATCGACCCACCGCTGCCGCCGGAGTTGGCTATCCCGCGGCCAGGTAAAATTTCATCAAGTGCCTGAAGGGTGATGTCCATAACTTTTTGGCAGCATTTCATGTAACTCGAACAGGGCCGAGGCGGCTCGGCACTCAATACAGATTTATCTGCGAATTTAAAACTGATGAGATCACGCATACCATCGCTATAGCGGAGATTGGGATCAATCATGCCCAGGAGACAAAAGAACACACAGGATTCTACCGTGGCGAGCCGGAGATTTACTGGCCCTTGCGTCTGCGGGTCGCTATCGCTGAAATCGAAATGAACGTGTCCACCTTTGATAGTTACGCGAACGTGCAATCGAATTTTCTTGGTTATATCGACGCCATCGTGATCTAGAAAACCTTCCGCTTCACCTACGCCGTCTGACACGTTCATGAGCGCAGCTTCGAACTCTTTGGCCGATGCATCAATCATGGAATCCATTGCCTCAACAATGGTATCAGTACCAAATCTGTCGCACATAGCGTGGATCTGTTGCCGGGCAATTCGAGTAACGCCGATTTGTCCTGAAATATCGCCCATCATCACGTATGGCGCCCGCGTATTTGCAGCGATCAGGCGAAGGACATCGTCTATAGGTTCACCGGCACGGTGAATACGGATTGGCGGCAACATCAACCCTTCATGGTATAGCTCGCTCGCGGAACCATACGTGCTGCCTGGAACAGTACCGCCTACATCAGCTTTATGGGCAATTGTGCCTGCAAAGGCGACGATCCGGCCGTCGTGAAAAATGGGCGCGAAAAAACCCATGTCGGATGCATGAGGCATCATGCCTTCGTAGGGGTGGTTGGTAACGAAAACGTCCCCTTCGGCGAGATTTTGTTCACCGTAAATGGCGTAGATGCGCTGGACACAATAGTAATACACTGCGCCATGCAGAAAAAGCCATGGCGCTACCAAGATACGCCCCTGTGCATCGACAACTACACAACTGAAGTCTCGCGATTCACGTACAATGGTAGAATAGCCGGAGCGGAATAAATGATAGTCCATTTCCTCCATAGTGCTGGCAATGCGGTTGCGCAGTAACTCGACAGTGATGGGATCTACAGCCATCTTAGCGCTGGCGTTCTGCGACAATGTTGCCGAACGCGTCTAGAGCCGCTGACCAGCCCGGAGGCAATACTGTAGTCGAATCGAATTGTTCGATAATAGCAGGTCCGTTCAAGGCGGCGGCAGTCAAATTATCGCGCGCATAGACAGGAGCCGTCATGTGTTCACTGCCGTCGAAGGTGACCGTGCGGCTCTCTTTGTTATTGGGCATCGTGTTATTATTCGGTTCAATTTTGGGTAAAGTCTGTTTTGGTACCGGTACACGTACACGTACCCGATAACTCACCAGCTCGATTTCCTGGTCCCGTGCCGAATGGCCGTGCATGCTGTGGTGCAGTTCGTGAAAACGCTCTTGCACCTGGCCTAGTCCAGTCATTGTTAATGGGTTCGCCTCTAGGCCCAACATCGGCGTCCTTATCTCGTAGCCTTGCCCGGCATAGCGCAAGTCGACTTCTCGGATGAATTCCCTGTCGAGATCACTAAGTCCTTCGCTCGCTAACTCGTCCGTTGCCTGGTCTTCTAGCTCCTTAAAACAACTCTCAGCATGGTCGGGAGGCAGGTCTTTGACGTCGCGCACCTCTGATCGAATATAGTCATGCACGACATCTGAACATAGAAGCCCCAGGGCTGAAAATGCGCCCGGGTTGGGTGGTACAAGGACACGAGGAATGCCGAGTTCGTCGGCGACCATAGCCGCATGCACCGGACCTGCGCCACCGAATGGCACCAGCGTGAATTCCGATAGATCTATCACTTTTTTTGCTGCTTGAACGCGAATTTCATCCGCCATGCGGGCGTTGATAAGGCGCCCAATCCCGGCGGCGGCTTCGAGTACTGAAATGCTCATTGGTGTCGCAATGGTTTTTTCAATAGCTGTTGTTACGGCCTGGCTATCTAGCTTTGTCTCCCCACCTAATAGATGGCCCGGGTTGAGATAGCCACAAAGCAAGTCGGCATCGGTAACGGTGGGCCGGTCACCTCCTTTGCCGTAACAGACGGGTCCCGGCTCGGCTCCTGCACTGTCGGGTCCCACCGATAAGAAATT
>CAYZMI010000007.1:35759-41666 GCA_964479475.1 uncultured Rhodospirillaceae bacterium
AACAGACGGGTCCCGGCTCGGCTCCTGCACTGTCGGGTCCCACCGATAAGAAATTGGCGGCATTGACACGTGCGATGGTGCCTCCGCCGGCGGAGATTGTGCTGATGTCGAAAGCTGGCACGTCCAGTCGGCGGTTGGCCACTTCACCTTCTGTAACTTCTAGGGGCTTACCATTCTGAATAAAAGCGATATCGCAGCTTGTGCCCCCCATGTCCATAGTGACTATGTGAGACCAGCCTTGCTGTTCCCCCAGCACGAAACCGCTGGCTTGTACACCAGCAGCTGGACCAGAGAGTAAGGTGCGCACGGTTCGCCCACCCCCTGCGGTGGCGCCAAGGGGCATTACTCCGCCATTGGATTGCATCAGAAAGCGTCGCGGCGTATCGATCTTCGCCTCGTTTAATCCATTATCTAAATCGGAAGCGTAGCGTGTCAGCACCGGCTCTAAATAGGCGTTGAGTAATGTAGTCGACATTCGCGGCCATTCGCGAATGCGCGGAAGCACTGTCGAAGATAAAGATACAAAGGCGTCTGGTGCTACTTCGCGGATGATTTTCTCCGTCCGTCGCTCATGTGCCGTATTCATGAAGGAAAATACGTAGCAAATTGTGAAGGAAACAACGCCTTCAGCGGACAATTCGGCGACCGCTTGCCGGATATCGTCTTCGTTAAGGGGTTCGATTTCAGTCCCCTGATAATCGACGCGGCCACCTATTTCCCGCGTCAAACGTTGTGGTACTAGCGCTTTGGCGCGCCTAAATTTTAATTCGAACTGATTTCCTTCGCGGGCTTGGCTTTGTACTTCCTGAATGGCGCGGAAGCCCTTGGTGATCAGCATGCCAACTTTGGCACCCTTCATTTCCAGTAGGGCGTTGGTGGTTACCGTCGTCCCATGGCTAAAGAAATCAATCTCCTCCGGACCAATACCGCGCGCGAGCAGCCGACGGGCTCCCTCCAATACTGCAATGGAAGGGTTGGACGGCGTACTTTGTACTTTTTCTATTTCAAGTGCGCCGGTAACCGGATTAGCGAGCACCAGATCGGTGTGGGTGCCACCAACGTCGACGCCAAGACGATATTCAGCCACGTAACTCGTTCCTTAATTATTTAAAATATATTGCGAAATCCACCGGCCTGCTGCGGTGAGAGCTTCATCACCATCCCAGTATCCTTGTAATTGCACGCCGAGTGGCACTTCCTCTACTGCCAACAGGGGCAAGGAGATAGCCGGCATCCCGATGATTGAAGATGATTCGTTGTAGATTGCGCTGCCCTGATCCTTGCCAATGGGCCCAGGACCCGGAGAGGAGAGTGTGATCATTCCATCGCATCGCCGTGCTAGCTCATCATGCATGTTTCGCCAGTGCGCCCGACGGATCAACGCAGCCCGGTATTCGGTTTGGGTCAGACCTCGCCCTTCCTCTACGCCGGCCTTGAGCCGGGGCGGAATTTTGTCAGCATCATAATCGAGGTACTGATACATGGGCCACCGCATCTCGAAGCGATATAGTTGCCGCCACAATTCTGGGGAGTTTGCCGTGTCTGCCTCATATGCCTCGATTGCGGGGTCGTCATCGCGGGTAAATATTTCGATATTGGAATTGGCTAGTTTATTAATAGTGTCATGAAAAGCTGACTTACTAGCCTCATCGGTCTCCCTCCAACCGGCCGTTTCCAACAAGATAAGCCGTTGAGGTTTTTTGGCCGGTGGCGGCATTCGTCCACCATAAAGGCCCGGATATCCTGGATCCCCACCCGCATGCTCAGAAATATAGCGCGCCATGATCCACATATCTTCTATAGATCCCGCCATGATGCCCAGATGATCCATGCTATGGGCTGCTGAATAACCACCCTGGCGGTTAAGTGAGCCAAAGGTTGCCTTTAAACCATAGGCGCCGCAATAACTTGACGGTCGTATGGTCGATCCCCGGGCGTGGGTGCCGAGTGCGCCTGGGATCATCGCGGCGCCTACTGCGGCACATGAACCGGATGACGAACCACCAGGAGTACGTCGCGTGTCAAATGGATTACGGGATTTAGAGGGGTCACCGCCACCTAAAGTAACTGTCACTGTTTTGCCTAGCAGTACGGCGCCCCCCTGACGCAGGTAGTAGACTGAGATTGCGTCACGAATTGGTTGGTTTCCCTTGAATAATTCACAATTGTATTCAGTCGGCATGTCGGCAGTCTCAATTAAATCTTTGATCCCGATGGGCATGCCGTCCACGAGAGAAAGTGGGCTCCCATCGCTGTAGCGTTTCGTGGCAGCGTCCGCCATCTCGCGTGCTCGGTCGATCTGCAAATATTCCCATGCTTTGACAGCATCGTCGCAACGGTCGATCACCTCCAAGCAGCGTTCAAGGTAGTCCCGTGGGTTGTCTTCTCCCGACAGAAAATTTTGCCGTTGATCGTGAAAACTCAATAATTCGTGTGTCTTCGGGTCGTAGGGCCCAAATCCAGGTGCTGGCTCCGAGGCCATTTTTCTCTCCCCGATAATGTTGTCGTTTCTAAAAGACCAAGCATCGGTCTAGAATTGCTGAGACTTTACAAAAGAACAGGGAGAACGGAAAGCCATGGCAAGCTCAATTTCACTCGAAGGCAAGACGGCATTGGTTACAGGGTCCGGTGGCGGCATGGGCCGCAGCCACGCGGTGCTCATGTCAGAACGGGGGGCGGATATTATTGTTCACGATATCAAGGAAGATGGTGCCAATGAGACTGCTGAAATGGTGCAAAAAAATGGCCGTAAGGCGAGTGTTATTATTGCTGACGTGCGGGATGTTCCCAAATTTAAGATGAAGATTAACGAAGCCGAATCCGATCACGGTAAGATCGATATATTAGTCAACAATGCTGGGGTCAGTGGGCAAAAACTCCCTATGGAAGATGTGGACGAGGAGGCCTTCGATCGTATGTTCGATATCCAGGTCCGGGGATCGTTTTTTGCTACCCAGGCTGTCCTGCCAGGTATGAAGCAGCGCAAATCGGGCCGGATCATTATGATTTCCTCAATCTACGCGATGGGTGGTAGCAGTTTTGCTTCCCACTACGCGGCCGCTAAAGCGGCCTTATCTGGCTTCACTAAAGCGTGGGCCAGAGAATTTGCGCCTTATCGAATTCAAGTCAATGCGGTGGCACCGGGTTTCGTATTAACCGGTATGACTCGCGGCAGCAATACACCCGAAATGGTTAAGGAACGTGGAGAAGGTATGCCGCTCGGTCGGCTTACCGAACCTGAAGATATATCTTACGCCGTTGCCTGGCTTGCTTCATCCGAAACAGAAATGATTACGGGACAGGTAATCAGTCCTAACTCTGGTGAAGTGATCGTAGGGTATTGATAGACCGCTTTTTTTGTCCGCCACATTGTACAATTGAACCACTTTGGATGATTGAATTTTCATTTTGTATTATTGAGCGTTATTATCGTCGTGGAGGTTATTGCAGGTTCGTTCAACTATAAATTTAGTATATTTGGCCGAGAGGCATTCGGCTGATTGTAAAAGATTGTTGGCGGTGAACTTGGATGAGGATGTGAGAGTGCATTTCCTTTGGAATTGCTGGTACGTGGCTGCGTGGGATCACGAAGTAACCCGTGAGCCTCTTGCGCGCACTTTATTGTGTAAACCGGTTGTATTGTTCCGCACTGAAGATGGAGAACCAGTGGCGCTGGAAGACCGTTGCTGTCACCGGTCGTTACCGCTGTCCATGGGCAAGGTCGTAGGGGAACGGCTCCAGTGCGGCTACCATGGTCTTCAATTCGATCACACCGGTGAGTGTGTCCATGTGCCGGGGCAAACTTATATCCCTCCCGAAGCTCAGGTTAGGTCCTATCCTGTGGTAGAACGATGGAAGTGGGTTTGGATTTGGATGGGCGAACCTGAAAAAGCGGACGAAGCCTTAATTCCCAATTGGTGGTGGTTTGATCATGCCGACTGGGAGGTTGTAAAGGGGAAGCACCTTCGGCTCGACTGCAATTACGAGTTGATCACTGACAACCTGCTCGATCTTTCACATTTGGCCTATGTGCATCTTAATACCTTGGGTACTGATGATATCGCGGAGTTTCCCATCAAAACCGAGCGAACACAGGATATGATCCGCATGACACGTTGGATAGTCGATCGTCCGGCACCGCCTATGTTCCAAAAGCTCGGTAATTTCTCGGGCAAGGTCGATCGCTGGCAGATTGTCGAAACCTTTTCCCCATGTCATACCCAAATTCGTGCCGGTGCATGCGATGCAGGCACTTGCGACCCAAGCGAAGAAGAGCCCAATCACGGGATGCATATCAGAAGCCTCAATGCACCGACCCCTGAAACAGAGACATCGACCTTTTATTTTTTTGGTCACGCCCGTGATTTTGCCCTTGGTGATCAGCAGATCTCGGCGGACTTGTTCTCGATGGTTTCTCAAACCTTTGACGAGGATGTACTAATATTGGAGGCCCAGCAAAAAATGCTCAATCGTGATCCCGATAAACCATTGGTTGACATAAATGTCGACGCCCCGGGTATTGCCGCACGCCAATTGCTCCGCCGCGATATTAATGCGGAGCAGGTAGCAGTGGCGAATTAACATTAGCTGATTGCTTGCTGCACCTGCGGGAAAACCTGCTCGCTCAAAATTGCCATGGTGTCCAGGGTGAGTGAGTGTGGCATATCAGCCCATTGAATAGACATGATTAAATGGTTGGTACCAATCTCGTCGTGCAGGTTGGCGATCTGTTCGGTCACGTCATCGGGTGAGCCAATAATGAAGCGATCCCCCGCAAGGTCCTCGAAGGCGAGGGTAAGATTGCCATCACCTTTCGGCATCTGATCGCCCTGGCCCCATGCATCGTAGGCGTCGTATTTCTTCTTGATGTATGGTCCAGCCAGCCGTAGTGCCTCTTCTCGGGTTTCGGCGACGAAAAGTTCGCGGCGCATCGGCAACTCAGTCGGGAATGGCTTGTCCGCATCATCGAGCGCGCGTTTATATACTTCGATTTGCTTTTTAATAGTGCTGATCTTGTTGTGTGGATTAATGTACCAACAATCGCCCAATCGCGCCGCACGCTTGATGGCGATATCTGCATTCGCGCCTATCCAGATGGGTGGGTGTGGTTTCTGGAGCGGTCGTGGGCAACAAGCTGCTTCGATCAGTTCGAAATTTTCACCCTTCATGGAGACTGTATCTTCTGTCCATAGGCGTTTGAGCGCTATGAGATTTTCATCGAGCAGTCTCCCACGTATTTTGCGGTCGGCGCCAAAAGCCGCGAATTCAACTTCCCGATAACCCAAGGCAGCGCCGCAGATGACCCGGCCATCGGACATGATGTCAATAGTGGCTAGTTGTTCTGCAATATCTATCGGTTTATGGAGCGATAGTAGAATAATCCCCGCATTTAACCTTACGCGCTCCGTTTCCGCGCTTAGGCGGGCAAGAAAGGGTAGCTGTTGGAGAGCCTGAAACGGCGCGGTGCTGTAGTGTGAGGTCTTTGTTATAGAATCGAACCCAAGTAGCTCGGCCTGACGGCACTCCTCTATCAATTCCTCAAAACAGATACGAATATCTTGATTCTGAGAATATTGCCCACGTACTGCGAGGCCGAACTCCATCTTTTTCTGCGCCATCGTTTACCTTTACTTGAAATGCCAAGACTGCCTGAAACCTCAGTAGATTTTTGCCTTTGAACATACGAACCCTTGTGTTCTACACCACACATCAGTGCAGCTGGTATTACCTTTTTCATTGAAGACTTAACTTCTGAAAGTTATCCACAGCTTTCAGTATCTTCGACTCGACTAAGGCAATTCACGATATCTGGCTGATGTTGATTTTCGGTATCGTTAGATATTTGCTGCGTAAACTTGACTATCCACTCGCGCCAGCGGTTTTGGCGATTGTTGTGGGTCAGTTGGC
>CAYZMI010000007.1:41766-45175 GCA_964479475.1 uncultured Rhodospirillaceae bacterium
TTCAATCGGCCTATTTCGGGGACGATAATGGTTATCTCAATCGGTTTACCGCTTTGGCCCTTAGTTAAGCTCATTATAAAGCGGCACAACCACGCTAAGGATAGCAGCGATAATACGGCATCGTATGAATACATCTAAGTCTTGGTCCTAATGGCGAATAATTGGTATAATGTATACCAAGACAAATTAAATAAACGTGGTTTCTGTAGGCAAAAAGGGGGAAACACTTCGTGTCGACAGTTCGGCTTGCTGTTCAACCATTACAGCTTAATTTCAGCTTAAAAAATCGAACTTACCAAGCGCTGAAGGAAACTATCGCTCAAATTAACATTTATGAGGGTGATGGGGAACCACGGTTGGATGAACGTCAACTCTCCGAGGATTTGGGTGTCAGCCGGACACCTGTGCGCGAGGCCATAGCTAGGCTTGAACAGGAAGGCCTGGTTCGGGTTGTGCCACGACGGGGTGTATTCGTAGCTCGTAAGTCCAAACAGGAAATCCTAGAAATGATCATAGTCTGGGCAGCGTTGGAGAGCATGGCTGCACGACTAATCACGGAAAGAGCTGCCGATAAAGAAATTGCAAATTTAAGGGATCTGTTCGCGACTACAGAAAATGATCAAATTCGGGCAAATATAGATGAATATTCAAGTATGAATATTCGATTTCATCAAGGAATAATTGGGCTCAGCAAATCGCAACTTCTTATATCTATGACGGATAATTTGTTTATACATATGAGGTCGATCCGTGTGCGAACTATCGGAGAGGGTGACCGAGCACAGCGTTCAATTATAGATCATATGAACATCATTGAAGCGCTTGAGAAACGCGACCCTGATTTGGCCGAGCAGTTGTCGCGTGAACATACCTTGGGCCTCGCTGCTCACGTGGAAGAGAACGTGACATACCTGGATTGACCTTAGCCAACGCATCAATTCGGCCAAATTTAGATTTGATCAATAAGGATTAGTAGTCCGGTTCAGTTAAATTAGTTAGGGAGAAAAATATGGCGGAAACAGCGACCAATTCGAAATCTCAAGAAACAGAACAAGTTGGTCCCCTGACGGATGGTTTTCATTTAGTTATCGATGGACTCAAGCTCAATGATATAAATACGATATACAACGTGCCGGGAATTCCGATCACAGATTTGGGTCGTTTTGCCCAAAATGCGGGTATGCGCGTAATTTCTTTCCGGCACGAGCAGAACGCGGGTTATGCCGCTGCTATCGCCGGGTTCCTGACAAAGAAGCCTGGTATCTGTTTGACAGTATCGGCACCGGGTTTCCTCAACGGATTGACCGCGCTTGCGCATGCAACCACCAATTGTTTTCCAATGATTTTGATAAGTGGGTCGTCTGAGCGAGAAATTGTGGATCTGCAACAAGGTGATTACGAGGAGATGGATCAACTGGCCATCGCCAAACCACTGTGTAAGGCGGCCTATCGTGTGCTACACGCCGAAGATATTGGAATTGGAATTGCACGAGCCGTGCGCGCTGCAGTTTCTGGCCGCCCTGGTGGTGTATATCTTGATCTTCCGGCAAAGCTGCTGGGTAAAACTATAGACGCGGCATTAGGTGAGCAGTCTCTAGTGAAAGTCATTGATGCGGCACCACGCCAATTACCATCGCCTGACTCAATTAATAGGGCTGTGGATGTTCTAAAGGGTGCCATGCGGCCGCTAATTATTCTGGGCAAAGGAGCCGCCTATGCGCAGGCGGATGAGGAAATTCGCGCCCTTGTTGAAAAGAGCGGCATTCCCTATTTGCCCATGAGTATGGCCAAAGGATTATTACCAGACACTCACCCTCAGTCAGCAGGTGCTGCGCGCTCACTGGTACTAAAAGAAGCTGATGTGGTGCTGATGATAGGAGCACGCCTTAACTGGCTTTTGTCGCACGGTAAGGGCAAGACTTGGGGTAATAAGCCTAAACAATTTATTCATATCGATATCGAGCCTAAGGAGATGGACAGCAATGTAGAGATTGCCGCGCCAGTCGTTGGTGATATCGGCTCCTGTGTATCAGCCATGTATAATGCAATGGGAGACGATTGGGCGTTACCGCAGATGGATTGGACGACCGTAGTTGCCGAAAAAAAACATGCCAATATAGAACGTATGGCCCCCAGATTGCAGAACAACAATGTGCCTATGGATTTCCATGGCGCACTTGGAGCGTTACGGACAATTGTCGCTGAGCGGCCCGATACTATTCTGGTCAATGAAGGTGCCAATACTCTCGACTTCGCTCGTAGCATCATCGATATGTATCAGCCTCGCAAACGCCTTGATGTTGGTACCTGGGGTGTCATGGGGATTGGTATGGGTACTGCAATCGCTGCCGCTGTTGAGACCGACCATCCGGTGCTCGCGGTTGAAGGGGATAGTGCATTTGGCTTTTCCGGAATGGAGATCGAAACAATTTGCCGGTATAAGCTGCCGGTTTGTGTCGTAGTCTTTAATAACGGAGGCATCTACCGCGGTACCGATCTTAACTCGTCGGGAGGGTCTGATGTTGCAACTACAGTATTTGTCGAGGATGCTCGCTACGACAGGATGATGGAAGCATTCGGCGGGAACGGGTATCATGTGACATCACCTGACGAGTTAAGCCATGCGGTAAACGAGGCAATGGATTCTGGCCAGCCGTGTTTGGTGAACGCTGTCATCGACAAAAAAGCCGGAACTGAAAGCGGCCGGATTGGCAACCTCAATCCTCAAAGTGTCGTGGCAAAAAAATAGCAGAGGCTCAATACTTCAACTTTCAATTATAGGAGCACGAGATGAAAGCTCTCGAAGGCGTCCGAATACTGGATATGACTCATGTTCAATCTGGTCCCACCTGTACCCAGTTGTTAGCATGGTTTGGCGCTGATGTAATTAAGGTGGAAAGACCTGGGGTCGGCGATGCCACGCGTGGCCAGCTTCGCGATATTCCTGATGTGGACAGCCTTTATTTTACCATGTTGAACGGTAACAAACGCAGTGTGACCCTTAATCCTAAGACTAATAGAGGCAACGAAATTTTTGCAAAATTGATCGAGGAATGTGACGTAATGGTCGAGAATTTTGCGCCTGGTGCCATCGATCGCATGGGTTTTCCATGGGAAAAGATCCAAGAAATAAACCCTCGCATGATTTACGCATCGGTCAAGGGATTTGGTCCTGGCCCGTATGAAGATTGTAAGGTCTATGAAAACGTTGCCCAATGCACCGGTGGGGCCGCATCGACCACGGGATTTTTAGGTGGCCCCCCAATAGTAACTGGCGCGCAAATAGGGGATTCGGGTACTGGACTACATCTCGCTTTCGGTATCGTCACCGCGTTGTACCATCGTGCAACAAGCGGCAAAGGCCAGCGCGTTGAATGTGCTATGCAGGATGGCGTGCTGAATCTTTGCC
>CAYZMI010000007.1:45275-54660 GCA_964479475.1 uncultured Rhodospirillaceae bacterium
GGCAAAGGCCAGCGCGTTGAATGTGCTATGCAGGATGGCGTGCTGAATCTTTGCCGAGTCAAATTGCGCGATCAGCAAAGGCTCGAACGTGGTCCCCTCAAAGAATACAGCCAATTTGGTCAGGGTATTCCGTTCGGTAAAGCGACACCCCGTGCGGGCAACGATTCGGGCGGCGGGCAGCCTGGATGGATCGTAAAATGTAAGGGCTGGGAGGATGATCCAGACGCATACGTTTATTTCATCACCCAAGCGGCCGTTTGGGGAAATATTTGTGATCTCATCGGCAAGCCAGAATGGAGAGAAGACCCTGCCTATGCTAAGCCCGATGCTCGTCTCGACAAGATACCGCAAATTTTCGATGCTATTGAAGATTGGACAAAAACGCTCGATAAATTCCAAGTTATGCTTCAGTGCAATCCGCTAAATATCCCGTGTGGCCCTATCTTGTCTATGCGGGAGCTCGCAAATGAAGAATCGCTGCGTGAAACCGCGACCGTTGTAGAGGTTGATCACCCCGAACGCGGCAAATACCTAACGGTAGGCAATCCAGTAAAACTTTCGGACTCGCCGTCTGACGTAGATCGGGCCCCACTTTTAGGTGAACATACTGATGAAGTGCTAAAGTCTGTAGTTGGCCTTAGCGACGAAGAAATTGCTGCTGCTCGAGAGGAAGGAGCAATTTAAATGGATCTTAGGATCTATGGTGCATGGTCTCGGTCATCCCAACTAGTAGGAAAATACTGCCGTATATTGAGGCGGCCAGCGATTGCCTTTGCGGTTAAGGTGGAGAAACATCTTGCATGTAATCCCGTATGGAATTTGTGATCTATAAGGAGCGTAAATTATCGTGAGCGACTACCATGATCTCATTTACACCGACGAATGGCGGGCTTGGGTAGATCCCAATGTACCCGAATATTTTAATCCAACTGCGGTAATTCTCGACAGACATCTAGGTACTGATAAGGCATCGAAAACCGCGCTAATCGTTGACGAAGAACGGTATTCTTATCAGGAATTTCTTGCCCATATTTGTCGTACGGCCAACGGTTTGAGGACATTAAATATTCCAGTGGGATCGCGTCTTTTGTTGTTTGGCACAGATAGTCTCGAATACCTCGCTATCTGGCTTGGCAGTATTCGTGCAGGGATCGTGCCCGTCGTTATTTCGGACGCCTATAAGGCCACGAACTTGCAATATTTTTTGGAAGACACAGCCGCACAAACGTTGTTCATAGATGTCGAACAGACCGAAAAACTTTCTGAAATCACTGCTGAAATACCGTGGACGTTGCATAATGTTATCGTGCGAGGGTCAGATTGTGGCTTGACACCAGAAGTAGGGGAACGTGAAACACTGACTTACCGCGAACTGGTAGAAGGTCATGGGGAGACCTTTTCTCCAGTTCCCCTCCACCGAAACGACGTGGCCTATATGTTTTATTCGGGCGGTACAACTGGGCCAGCTAAAGGGATTACCCATCTCGCACACGATTATTGGTTGGTGCCTGAACGCCACGGCGCATTTATGGACTATCGTGAAGATGATATCGTCCACGCCACTTCAAAAAAGTACTTTACCCATGGCATTTGGCCAGCCGTTTTTATCCCATTTTATTTCGGCGCTACCAGCGTGATATCACGTCTACCCCCGACGGCTGAAAATGTTGTGCAAGTTATCGAACAAACTCGACCGACTAAATTTATCACTGTGCCCACGATCATAAAGAATCTCCTACTTTTCGCCGATCAGGACCGCATTCCAGATTTCTCTTCCCTTCATTTAGTTGCGTCTGCATCAGAGAAAATGCCACCGGAAGTCTTTGAGCGCTTCCATGATATATTTGGACTGGAAATTCACGACGCTATCGGTAGCTCAGAAATTACCTATGAATGGATTGCCAACCGTCCTTCGGACTTTCGCCGTGGCAGTTTGGGACGGCCAATATTTGGCTATGAGGCCAAATTGGTGGACACGGAAGGTAATGAGGTAACAGAACCCAATACGGATGGCGAAGCTTGGATAAAGAGCAGCACCGCCTGCTTTTTTTACTGGCGCAAACTAGCCAAAACCAAAGAAACTTTCATTGGCGAATGGGCTCGCACAGGCGATACGCTGCAATTCGACGACGACGGGTATTTTTGGTTCTCCGGACGCAGCGACGATGTCTTTAAAGTAAAGGGGCTATGGGTGTCGCCCATTGAGGTAGAAGCGGCGATCACCGAGCATGAAGAAGTCCTGGAAGCAGCTGTTGTGTCGTTTGAAGACGTTGACGGCCTGACTCAGGCCAAAGCCTTTGTTGTATTAAATCCTGGAATTGAGGGCTCGGGTGATCTCATAGGTGAGTTAAAGGGAGGTGTTCGGAATATCGGTGGCTACAAGGTGCCGGCAGAGTTCGAGTTTGTGGGGGCATTACCCCGGACAACTTTGATGAAAATTGATCGGCGCACACTGCGCGAATTGGAGGCGGAGAACAGGAAGAGTAGTTAGCAGCGCATAATATGTGTTCAGCATACGGTAATATACCCTACGTTGCCTCTAAATTAACGCAGCTCAATTGTAAAAATTTGCTGTGGTGTTAATGATACAACCGTCTATCATTTCTACAGAATGGCATTCGATCCTTCTTAATTTTGTTTTTGCAACTATGCTTCTGATTTATGTTTATGGCTTTCTTCAGCGTTAGTTATCGGCATGCTGATATCGGATAAGACCATCGCTATCTCGCTGCTTTGACAGCCGACCGTCGGTCACTAAATAGTTTGCATGCGCCAATGCCTCCCCGATGGCAAAGCCCAGCTGATGCCGATCCAGTTTGCGATGAAACAGGTGTGGGATTAATTCCCTAGCCGTTTGCGGTTCGAAGCACGCCTCGTAAGCCGATTCGAGTCGATCACTGTGATGATCGCTAAGTGCGTCAATGCGATCATGTAATCCGTAAAACGGCCAATCATGCGATGGCAGAACTAACGCATTTTCACCCACTATACGGAATTTTTTTAAGCTCTTTAGATAGAGCCTTAAAGGATCGCCATCGGGCTCGTTGCTTTGCAGGCTAACATTGGTTGAAATGCGCGGTAATACTTGGTCACCTGATATGAGAATATTACGGTCGGCGGACCAGAGGGCCGCGTGCTCTGGTGAATGTCCAGCGCCGGTAATAACCCTCCAGTTGTTGTTTCCAATTGAGAGGACATCTCCATCCATCATACGCCGGAAACTGCTCGGCAGGGGCAAGGTGATTTTGGAAAAATCGGGTCGGGTTTGACGATATCCGTCTGTGCCTTCCTTTTCCATTCCGTTTTCGGTGTAAAACATCATTCGAGCATCAATGTCGGCGGTTGGTCCACCGAAGTGGTTGAGTTGTGCTTGCATCCATTCTGAATAGGTCATCCAGATAGATGCGCCCCAGCGCTCGGCAAACCATCCAGCCAAAGACGCATGATCGGGATGGAAATGAGAAACTATTACTCGAGTAATTGGGTTGTCGGCTAAAAGTTGGTCGAAAATTAGCTCCCAGTAGTTTCGTGTCTTTTCGGTGTTATAACCGGTGTCGACAACCGTCCAACCGTCGTCGTCTTCAAGCAACCAGAGATTAATATGGTTAAGAGCGAAAGGTAGAGGCATACGGATCCAATGGATACCTGGGGAGACTTCCAATGTTTCACCAAAATCTATCCGCTGGAACGGGTAGGAGGGTTTTTTAGCCATGTTATTAGCGCGCTACACGGTAAGATATTGAGCGCGTTACCTCAATCCTAGGTTTCTCGGGGCGGCCACTCAGGGACATCTACATTTCCCCCCGGCTCTGCTTCTGCTGCAGTCGGGTCCAGTGCATCGCTGGGTATAACTGAAGGAGTATCTTCGGTTTCCGGGTTACCTTCTGTTTCAATTGGATTTTCATTTATTTCGGCATTTTCCGGAGTAGAGTTGGTAGCAGCTTCGGCTTTAGCCTTCGCTTTTTCTTTTGCCGCACGTTTCTCGGAGCGTTCAACGGCACGGCGCGCCTTTTCGATTGCTGCCGATAAATCTTCTCTCTCACACAATCCCAATGCGACGGGGTCACGCGGTTTAATATTTGCTATATTCCAGTGGGATCGGTCGCGGATGCCGTTGATCGTTGGTTTTGTTGTACCGATCAACCGCGCGATTTGCCCGTCGGTTAGTTCTGGGAAGTTGCGTAGTAACCAAGCAATACCATCCGGCCGGTCCTGACGCCGGGCAACAGGCGTATAGCGCGGGCCTTTAGTGCGCGGCGATGGCCGAGGCACGTTTATTTCAGCGAGCTGCAGTTTTGTGGTTGGATCGTCCGAACAGCGATCGATTTCTTCTTTGGTCAACTGGCCATTTGAAATTGGATCGAACCCTGCCATACCAATGGCAACTTCGCCGTCTGCAATACTTTGGACTTCTAACGGATGTAACCCGCAGAAATCCGCTACTTGGTCGAATGTCACCGCAGTATTCTCAATAAGCCAAACTGCAGTCGCTTTGGGCATTAGGACTTGGCCCATAATTCCTCCTTTATCAATCTATTCTGAGAGATAATATACGCCACCGAAACTGGATGGCGCCAAGACAAACAATTTAAATCGGAGAAGTTCATAATCTCGGAATAATGGTTTTAGCGCCGACCATTAAACAGTGAGGACAATTTTACCGATATGTGTGCCCGTGTCCATCAAAGCATGGGCGTTAGATGCGTTTTTTAATGGAAAAGTTGCATGTATGAGGGGTTTGATTTCACCTTTTTCGATCAATGGCCAAACACTATTGGCGAGGGACTGGGCGATTGTTGCTTTCTCGCTGATCGATCGAGGACGTAAAGTTGATCCCGTAAATACGATCTGTTTCACCATAATTAAGTGGGCCGCGATCTCGGCTTTGGTCCCTTTTTGTACTGCTATCTGCACCAGTCTGCCGCCTTTGCCTAGAGCGGCTAAGTTTCGTCCAACATAATCGCCGCCTACCATATCTAATATTACATCCAAGCCTTTGCCGTCTGTAAATTCTTTGGCGACGGCAACGAAATCCTCATCTCGGTAATTAATGGCCCTCACCGCACCTAATTTTTCACAAGCTGAACATTTCTCTGAAGAACCAGCAGTCACCAGAACCTTGGCGCCAAATGCACGCGCCATTTGAATAGCGGTTGTTCCTATGCCGCTTGAACCGCCATGGACCAGAAGGGTTTCTCCATCGGACAATTTTCCACGAGTAAACAAATTGTCCCAAACAGTAAAATATGTCTCTGGCAAAGCCGCCGCTTCGGTCATTGAAAGCCCACTCGGAATTGGCAGACATTGTGGCGCAGGTGCAATACAGTATTCTGCGTAGCCACCACCAGAAACCAGTGCACACGCATTGTCCCCAATTGACCAGCCTGTAACGTTTTTCCCAATTGCGACGACTGTACCGGCTATTTCCAAACCTGGAATATCTGAAGCACCGGGCGGTGGCGGGTAGTTACCTTTGCGTTGCATAACGTCCGGCCGATTCACCCCAACGGCAGAGTTCTTAATAAGAACTTCATCTGCGCTCGGCCTTGGCAACGGGCGCAATGTTGGCACCAACACGTCTGGACCGCCTGGTTGGCAGATTTCAATCACTTGAATTTGATCGGGAAGAGCGTTTGACATATAGATTATTCGTTTTGACTATTGAGACTGGATCCGAGGTCTACTTCCATCCTTGCCCGCTGGCAAGAACTGATGGCTCGATGGCGGTATCGTTAGCGGACGGGAGAATAGGGATGGATGATGAAGAAGATCTGCGCAAAAAGCTGGAATGGGAACCTAAGAATCTTGAAGACCTTTCCATAGATCAGCTGGAAGACTATATCGCTGTCCTAGAAGGTGAAGTTGCGCGCGTGCGGGCCAATATTTCTGCAAAAAAATCAGATTTGAGTATTGCTGATTCATTCTTTCAGAAATAGCGGGATGTCAGAACAAATGACCGATTGCCTACCGATTTGCGCTCACGGTCTTACTGTTTGGGTTGGACAGGTAATTGTCTAAGTCCGCTAATTAGAAGATCCAGCTGCTTCTTAACTATCCAGGCGGAGCAGGCGCGTCACGTTCCCATTTAAAATTTTAGCTCTGTCTTCCGCGCACAATGAAATTTTTTCTGCCCAATTGACGCCCGGCTTGTTTTCGACGAACGGCCAATCCACTGAAAATAAAATTCTGTCTACTCCCAATTCCATCACACAGCAAAGTAACGCTGCATCTGAAAAGTTGCCACTGGTCGTAATATAGAATTTTTCCCTGAACGTATCTCGGAACGAGCCGCTGCCGCTGTTTTCCTTACGTGATAGGGCCTGGTCAATACGCCAAAGGGAAAACGGGATGGACTCGCCAAGATGACCGAGAATAATATTAACGTCGGGATAAACATCAAAAACGCCACTCAGCACCAAGCGGATGCCTTGGGTTGCAGTTTCTACGGTATATCCCCAGCCTGCAGTGGCCAGTGCGGGGTATTCCTCCAAATAGCTTTGATAATAGGCGGCGACTACGTCTGGGTGCGGATAGGCCGGGTGCATGTAAAGCGGAACGTTAAGGAGTTGCGCACGTTCAAAGATGGTCCAGTATTTTTTGTCGTCAAAGAATTCACCACCGGTGAGGCCATGCACCATGGCACCAACAAAGCCGAGTTTTGTCACGCACCGTTCCAGCTCATCTGCAGCCGCTTTGGGATCTGCAGTGGGTAGGGCAGCAAAGCCAGCAAACCGGTCGGGGTGTGCCTTGATGACCTCGTGCAGTCGATCATTGGTGGGCCCAGCAATTTTCACACCCTGTTCGGCGTCAAACCTTTGTAATGAGGGTGCTCCATGGGATAATACTTGAAAGTCTATTCCCGCTTCGTCCATTTCACGCAGCCGGAGCTCGCCGAGATCGTAGAGCCGTTCAAGCAAATCAGGGGAACGGGTGCCGTCACGCCCCGTGTATAAGTCAGTGACCGTTTGGTCCCAGTAATGTTCTTCGAGCGCAATTACGCTCATGCCGTCTTTTGTCGCCATGAAATTTCCCCTAAATGGGTAATCGCATCCATCGCCTAATTGTTATCATCCTACTAGTTAGGGCTGGAGCAATTGCTGGTTAATTACACCTGCATTTGAAACGGCGTAGGAAAATTGGTACCTGTCTAGGTCTTGAGAAATTACTTTAGGCCAAAATTTTCAAATTTCTTATTGAATTTAGCGACCTGCGTATCTTGAGTGTTGATCCGTTGCGCTCCGCCCGTCCATGCGGGATGACTGTTGGGATCGATGTCGAGCTTCAATGTGTCACCGGGGCTCCCCCATGTGGAACGCGTAGTATAAGTAGTACCATCCGTCATAACGATGGTGATTTCATGGTAGTCAGGGTGAATTTCTGGCTTCATCTCAATCTCCTCGCGCGGCCGGCCTTATACAGCATTCTGCAGGGGGTTCGCAAGTGTTTGCCGAATGTCAGTATTATTGACGGAGCCTGTGGGTAATGCTTGTTAAGGCTCAAATTATTGTCCGGATCTCGAGAAGGAAAGGTAAAGCGTGGCTCGACGTCCAAGAGAAATAGAAATTCCAGGTGTAGAAGAACGACCGCGGGCGGAAATCCGAGCTTTACGCGGCATAATACCCTATTTAATCCCCTACAAAGTCGCAATTATCGGGGCATTGGTTGCACTAACCATCGCAGCGATTTCCGTCCTCATCATGGGGATTGGTTTACGATCGCTCGTTGATGAAGGGTTCCGTAGCAGCAATTCAGGCTTGCTCGACGATGCGTTGATCGGGATGTTGATCGTGATCTGCGCGTTAACAGCTGCTACTTATGCACGATTTTTTCTGGTATCCTGGATTGGCGAAAAGGTCGTCGCCGATATGAGGCGCGATGTATTCAACAAGGTCATCGGACTTAGCCTAGGGTTTTTCGAAACCACTCGTGTGGGCGAGGTGCTGTCTCGTCTCACTGCGGATGCCACGTTGCTTCAATCCGTGGTCGGGTCGCAGGTTTCTGTTGCACTGCGAAATTCGTTATTATTCCTCGGTGGTACAGTCATGTTGATTGTAACCAGCCCGCGCCTCACTGGTTTTGTGTTTTTGGTTGTACCTTTGGTGGTGGTTCCTATCATCGTGTTCGGCCGCCGCGTGCGTCGATTATCGCGTTCAAGCCAAGATCGGGTCGCGGACGTCGGAGCTTATCTTGAAGAAACTCTCAACGCTGTACGCACTGTACAGGCCTTCGTTCATGAACCAGTCGATCGACAGCGATTCAGCGGACGCGTGGAAAATGCACTTACTACGGCAATCTACCGAATTCGGGCTCGAGCATTTTTAACAGCGATTGTTATGATGCTCGTTTTTGGATCGGTTGGTGTCATCCTTTGGCTAGGTGGACATGACGTCTTGAGTGGGCGGATTACGGCGGGAGAGCTGTCCGCCTTTGTCTTCTATTCCATCGTAGTCGCGGGCTCAGTAGGGGCGATTAGTGAGGTGATTGGCGATCTGCAACGTGCCGCTGGGGCCAGCGAGCGTCTTGTGGAGCTGCTTGGTACTGATCCAGTAATCCGATCACCAGCTAATCCAATACCTCTACCCGAACCATCCCTGGGAGGGATAGCTTTTAAAAACGTGTCGTTCTTTTACCCATCGCGGCCGGGCCAAGCAGCATTGAAAGATTTTTCTCTAGAGATTAGACCGGGAGAGACGGTGGCGCTGGTTGGTCCTTCTGGGGCTGGCAAGTCGACTGTGTTCCAACTAATTCTGAGGTTCTACGATCCGCAAAGCGGTGAGGTGACCATGGATAACGTGAATGTGCGGGAAATTGAATTAGAAGTCTTGCGCTCTCGTGCGGCGCTGGTGCCGCAAGATCCGGTGGTGTTTGCTGCCGACGCTTGGGAAAATATTGGTTACGGCAAGGTCGGTGCAAGTCGTGCGAATATTAGGTCTGCTGCAACTGCCGCGGCCGCTACCGAGTTTCTCGATCCGCTACCCGAGGGTTTCGATACTTTTCTCGGGGAGCGGGGTTTGCGGCTTTCGGGCGGCCAGCGGCAACGTATTGCGATTGCGCGAGCCATTTTGTTGGATGCTCCGCTGCTTTTGCTCGATGAAGCCACCAGCGCACTCGACGCTGAAAGCGAACAAATAGTTCAACATGCTCTCGAGAAGTTTATGGAAGGTTGTACGACGCTAGTCATCGCACATCGGTTAGCAACAGTGCAGAAGGCTGACCGAATTGTAGTTATGGACAAGGGGAGAATTATTGAAACAGGAAAGCATAACGAGCTTATTGAACAGGGTGGCCTTTATGCACGACTTGCTGCACTGCAGTTTGACGGGGAGCCTCGGACCCGCGACCCAATAGACTAATTTATCAATGTGCGTCGGATACTCAGTATTCC
>CAYZMI010000008.1:0-2152 GCA_964479475.1 uncultured Rhodospirillaceae bacterium
CCTCGTTATTGAACGTGATTGGTGCTTCATAGTCCCAATGGGTCCGAATACCTTCCCATTTATCGGACAAAGCGATGGGATGCCAGAACCGGCGCAACCACTCCCCAGCCGGTGTACCCGGTCCCACCCGGGTTAAAATTTTATTGTCATCCTGTGACAGCATAGCAACCTCATTGTAATCTAGTATCTAGACTATCGTTTTTCAGATTAGCAGTCATGCCTCATCGCTGACAGCGGAGACAAAGTTTTATGCTCAAAATAATTGGTCGCAAAAGCTCATCAAACGTTCAAGAGGTTCTGTGGGCCTGTGCTGAAATGAAAATTAAGTATGAGCGCCAAGATGCCGGACGCGAATTCGGTGTAGTGAACACAGACGAATTTTTTGCCTTGAACCCCAACCGGAAAGTACCGGTTATAATCGATGACGGGATGGTATTATGGGAGTCCAACGCTATCGTTCGCTATCTCGCCGCTAGATTCGACATGGGTGGGCTTTGCCCGATCGATCCTAAAGTTCGTGCCGACGCAGACCGTTGGATGGATTGGCAACTGAGTGCTCTGGGACCATCCTTCACCGATATGTTCCACGGGCTCATTCGTCATAAACCTGAAGAGCGCGATTGGGATAAAATCAATGCTTCGCGTGACAAAACGGAACAACATCTAAAGATGTTGGATGCAAACCTTGCAGAAAAGAAATGGGTCACCGGTGACAACTTCTCCATGGGTGATATCCCGGTAGGTATCTACGGTTATCGCTGGCACGCATTCGAAAATGTAGAGCGTCAAGAATTACCAAATTTAAAACGCTGGTATGAACAACTGACCGAACGACCGGCATTTCAAGAATTCGTCATGGTTGGTCTAGGCTAAATTACTATTCTCCCTATCCCTCGTCAGAAAATTTTTCCGCGATGTCGCGGCGACGATAGCCGCCAGCGATGAAGATGACGCCTCCCCCAAAGCTGAACAACATAAATAAAAGACCAATGAGGATAGACAACACCAAGGCGTCCGAATTTGGTACACCGATTAACCCGAAGGCAAATACCATTGCACCCTCCCGTACACCCCACCCGGCGATCGAAATTGGGATTGCAGCGATTAATATTACAGGTGGCACAAGAACCAAGCAGTCCAGTAGTGTAAATTCAATGCCGAGCGTTCGCCCAGTCAAATAAACGGCTATAGCAATGATTGCTGTACCGGTGGCACCCATTACAATGGCGGAAATCGCATACAATGGCGCGGCAAAAAGCAATCGCGTATCATTTGCGAGCTTCGCCAACCACTCAACTATTCTCAAATTTCTGAAACGTTCGGGGATCCGGTCAAGATACATTAGGAAGGTCACCCCCAATATAGCTGCAACTGCAAGTGCCGGAAAAACAAATTCAATTCCATCATCCCCCATCCGCGCGAGAAAAAACGGCTGTGTTAAGAGGACCAGCAGAATTAACCCGGAAAGCGTAGTAACTCGTTCCAACATCACGCTGTTGACGGCGGTCTTAACGTCAACACCATGTTTATACGCAAGGAACATTCGCGCTGCGTCGCCGCCAAATGTGGACGGTAACGTTTGACTGAAAAAGAAACCAATCCAGTTAAACTTGAAGGCAGTTGCAAACGGCAACCTCTCCCCAATTGCTGCCAAAACCAGCGCCCAGCGATACCCGTTATTTGCGTTAAGAAGCAAAGCCAAAAGCATGAAAATGCCAATGGACCAACTTGTTACATCACCAATGCGAGCTAGTGCTTCTTCAAATTCCACATTGCGAGCAACTAGCCAAATTAGAGCCGCAGACAGCAAAAATTTTAAAATAAACAAAAACCACTTGTTGCGGTACACCCCGCGCTCACTCCTTTATCGAAAACACGAGAAATGTTTACCACATAATAGGCGCCTGTCCGTGGCAAAACGAAAATTTATAATCAAGCTATTCTAAATACCTACCACAGCTGCTTTAGCACTTGGACGATATATGCTTCTATAAATGTAAAATTGGTTTCACTGCTTTCATACAGGGAAAAAATACAGGGCATTAAATCTCATGAGCAATTTATCCAGCGGTAAATTCTTGGATCACCTGGAGCGCTAAATCTTTTTCCTCTTCCGAACCACTGACCTGAATCACCGGCTCCTGCAATCCCG
>CAYZMI010000008.1:2252-13168 GCA_964479475.1 uncultured Rhodospirillaceae bacterium
AAATCTTTTTCCTCTTCCGAACCACTGACCTGAATCACCGGCTCCTGCAATCCCGCTTCAAAATAAACTTGGAGCTTTGCAGCACATTCACTTGGCGTTCCCGCGACACCGAATGCCTCAACAGCTTCATCTGGTACTAGGCTAGCAGCCTTGTCCAAATCGCGTGCACCGACTGCATCAACGATCGCATCCTGATCAATCGGAATACCTGATGCTTCAATATTTTCGGACATCAATCGATTTCGAAATAAAAAACCAAGCTTGCGACGAACATTCTCGCGTGCAGCGTCCCCGTCTCTAGATACGGAAAAATGAATATTGCCCGCATTTCGGAGCTTTGCGGGGTCGCGTCCCGAATTCTTTGCACCCTGGTCAAACTTCTCCAAACAACGGCTTACAAAATCCGTTGAAAATCCTGCGGATAACAGTACGCCATCAGCGCTAGCGCCCGCCGCATGCGCTACTTCTTCACCAAGCGCGGTAACAAAAATAGGAATGTCAGGCGGGGCGAAAGACATACGAGCACCGTCGAGTATATAGGCTTCGGTCACGCACTCACGCGGCTTAGTAGTCCAAAGAGCACGTAAGTCGGCTATATACTTCTCAACCGCGCTCACCGGATTTTGTGGTTCTTTTCCCGATTCCTTCAGGTCTAGCGTATTGCCTACCGCCACTGATACACCCACACGTCCGGGATACATCTCCGCCATCGTTCCCAGAGACATCGCAGTGGGCGTCGGGTGGAATAGATACGGCGTGACTGCAGCGGGATAAACCGACGCGTTTAGGGTTGCCCCAGCAAATGCCATGCAGGAGACCAAAGCCTCACGATAGCCGATATGCTGGGTCATCCAAAGACCGGTAACACCCACCATTTCCGCGCGGCGACTGATCGCGATGGTTTCTCCAACCGTATCAAAACCGTCAAACCTTATTCCAATACCCATCGTTTACATCCCTAGCGGCTCGTAAATTCACGAATCACTTCAAGTGCCAAACGCTTTTCCTCATCTGAACCACTGACTTCAATTACAGGCTCATCTACACCGGCATCAACATATGCCTGTAGTTGGGCACGACATTCGTCGGGCGTACCGGCGACAGTGAATTGCGGCACCGCTTCATCGGGTATCAGTTGTGCAGCTTCTTCGAGCTTGCGCTCTCGCACTAACTCCATGATTTTCTCGTGATTTATGGATATATCCACCGAGGCGATATTCTCCGCCTGTGCCGAGTTACGGAAAAGAAAGGCAATTTTGCGTTTATTGGATTCAATTGCGGCCTTGCCGTCCTCAGAACAGGCAAAATATACGAACCCTGCTTTGCGAAACGAGTTTGCATTGCGTCCAGCCTTTTCAAGCCCTGCTTCAGCGTAGGCTGCACATTTACGGATCGACGCAAGCGACAATCCGCCCGAATAAAGCACCCCATCTCCAATTCGACCCGCGAGGCCCAGAACCTGTGGGCCGGTAGAGGCAACAAATATAGGGATCTCCTGTGGCGGTTTAAACGCCAACCGAGCTCCTCGCAATTGCCAGATAACCCCTTCTTGTTCAACCGTTTCACCCGCCCAAAGCGCCCGCAGCGCCTCGACATATTCTCGAATTACTCTCACTGGCTTTTCTGGCTTAGGCACGCCTGATTCTCGTAAGTTCAGAAGATTACCTACCGATATACAAATGCCAACCCGACCCGGCGATAGCTCGGCCATTGTCGCAAATTGCATCGCGGTGGGCATCGGATGCCATAAATAGGGCATCACCGCAGTAGGACACACCATGGCGCGTTTCGTCCTTTGCAAGAATGCCATACAGGAAACCGCTGCCTCTCGATAACCGAGATGCTCTGCCATCCAAATTGTTGCCGCCCCCGCCTCTTCAGCTTGCTGTGCCACCTCCACGGTTTCACCAACCGGGTCGAACCCGTCAAACCTCATCCCCAGTCTTAGTGCCATGGTTTTGCTCCTCTAATCGTCAAACCCATTCTCAAGCAAGTCGAGAAACTTTTCTTTATCGATATTGCCAAATCCCATGCGCGCAAGTGTCAGGCCTTCGGTCCGAAAATCCCGCTGCAAAATGACGCAAGCCAAGTGGATAACGTGATCGATGGTGGGCGTTGGAACGCCGGCAATGCGCCCCAACTCCTGATATATAAGATGTCCGTAGGGTACATCCTCAAGTAAATACCGGTGATCCAAACTGGTTGGTGCCATGATCCATTTATCCGGCTCGCTCTGGTGAAATGCCTCATAGGCAAGCCCGGATGCACGTGCATTGTCTGTGGTGTAGCCCATGCGCCAAAACAGCTCGACAAACGGCATGGTTTGGGCACCCAATGCCTTAGCTACGGCTACTCGCTCCTCATCCACGGCATCGATCAGCTGCCCAACTGAGGGCGTGATACCATCATAGTAATGGCGAAATTCTCCGCCGGTAGCTTCGATTCGACCCGCGTTACATAGCACGGCTGGCGGGTGATGAATTGCATTTCCATAGGGAAATACGGTCTCTAACACATTGGAAAATGGTTGCACTGCCGGATAAACGGTCTTGACCAGATCGTAGAGCCGTTGGGTCTCTCGCCCGGGAAATCCACCAAACACCATAAAATCAGAAACACGCGATATTCGGCATTTCTGGGGCTCTATTCGGCGACAAAGATAGGGCAAAGTCGCGGTTTCGCAGAAAACAGGATGCTTGATCCCGTTTTCACGCAGCACATGAGGAATCAATAGCAACGTATGACCGGGCGAGATAAACAACACCTGATCCTCGGTAAGATGAGGTGCGGCGGCGCAGACCCATTTTTCATGCAAATGAGCGGGGCTGACTATCATCACCAACTCCGCATCATCCATGGCTGCTTCCGCGTCATTGGTGATAAGACCAATTTCCACGAAACCATCGCCAAATGGAGCAGTATAATTTATGCCTCCAATATCCTGTAACGGCCGGAGTGCCTCTATGTCTTGACTATAAAGCCGAATGTCAAATCCAAGAGTGGACAAATGAGCCGCCGCCGACGTACCGCCGCCGCCCGCGCCGAAAATGGCTATATGCTTGATGGGTGAAGGCCCAAATTCTGACGGCATGTCAAGCGCCTTCCATGACATAGTGATGAAGATCGGAGGGCTTGAGATCCTGGAGACCCATTTTTTTTAGGGTTAAACCGTATTCCGAATAATCAATACCCATTAGCTTCGAGCAAAGATGGATAATTGCATCAATAGTTGGAGTTTCGACGCCGGCCATGTCCCCAAAGGCAGCAAATGGAACCAAACCATAGCCGACGTCTTCATGAAGGTAGCGGTGATCCAGGCTGGGGGGACTTTTAATGAGCTTATTTGGCTCGCTCTCAACACAGGCGCGGGAGATATCACCGCTGTCGGCAGCCTCTTTGGTTGTTAGACCGGCTTCTTGAAAATTAATGAGAAATGATGCAGATGGCACGCCGAGCGCTTGCGCTACAGCTAAACGTTCGCGATCCACTTCTTTTGTCACCCGCCCTACAGCCGGGGTGATGCCTTCGCGATAAAACAAAAACTCTCCACCGGTATCTTCGATCCACCCCGCATTCATCAACATGCCAGGTGCATGAAACACAGCGTTGATATTAACCAATGCAGTTTCCAACACGCTCGAACGCAAAACAATTTCAGGATAAAGAGGCTTTAAGGCATCAAAGAGTTCTTCAGCATTTTTGCCGGGAAAGGCGGCAAATTTAAGGTTCTTAACGTAAGAGAAAATATCAATGCCAGCTGGCCCATTCTTACGGCAGATATAGGTGAGAGTTACGCCCTCGCATGTTTTGATAGAATCGCGATAGCCTGCTTGACGTAGACTATGAACAAAATGCAGACCACCGCCGGTATGACCTGGATTGATGAAAACCGGTAGGTCCGGATGGAGGTGGGGCGCTAAAGCTTCCGCATAACTGCCGTGTGCCACCGAGGGTACCACCAGCATTATTAAATCAGCACCATTAATAGCCGCAGCTATATCCGTAGTCAGAATTTCTAATGGCACAAACCCGGTTTGTACGCCCTCTGCACGAACACCACCCTCCGCTCGGATAGGCGCGAGCGTTTCCTCTCGACGAGCATGAAGACGGACATTGAACCCACGAAGAGTCAAATCCGCGGCCGCGGCTAGCCCACCATGGCCCGATCCCAAAATTGCAACTCGACGAATGTTCATATGACCTCAATCACGAATTACCTTTTATCGGATCAAGCTTTTCGCAGGTCCGGTTAAACGGTATTGTCAGGCCAAATGGACACACCATCAACCCTCTCCAATACCGGCAATCTTCCATTGTCCGTCAGTGAGCTGCAAAAGCAGGCCGCCAACCTATCCTTAGAGGAGCTTTTGCTTGCGGCGAGCGATTGCAGGGACACCGGACACGGGCGCCTGATCTCCTATTCCCGAAAAGTGTTTATTCCATTGACACATTTGTGCAGGGATGTTTGCCGCTACTGTACATTTGCGCAGCCACCACGCCCTGAAGAAGCTGCATATCTATCACCGGATCAGGTGCTTTCCATTGCGCGGGCCGGGGCTACTGCCGGGTGTAAAGAAGCATTGTTCACACTGGGAGATAAACCGGAACTGCGGTATCGTGCGGCGCGAGAATCACTAGCCGCACTAGGCCACGAAACAACAATTTCATATTTAATCGAGATGTGCCGACTAGTATTCGAAGAAACCGGCCTACTCCCGCATGCGAACCCAGGGGTTCTAACTTCAGACGATTTAGCCGCTTTACGCCGCGTTACTGCGTCTCAGGGTGTCATGTTGGAAAGTGCATCCACTCGGCTCTGCAAACCCGGCGGACCACATTTCGGATCACCCGACAAGGACCCAGCGGTACGCCTAGCCACCATCAAGGAAGCGGGACGTCAAAAAATACCTTTCACCACCGGAATTCTTATCGGTATTGGCGAAAACCGGGAAGAACGGATCGATGCTTTGCTCAAAATTAGAGCACTGCAACAAGAATACGGTCACATACAAGAAATTATTATTCAGAACTTTCGCGCCAAACAGAAAACGCAAATGGCGGGGGCAGCTGAGCCAAATTTGGAAGAACTTTTGTGGACCATCGCGGTCGCCCGTCTCGCCTTCGGACCTAATATGAACATTCAGGCTCCACCAAATTTGAGTTATTCCGATTATCCCAAGCTCATCGCGGCAGGCCTAAATGATTGGGGGGGCATTTCACCTGTAACCCCAGATCACGTAAACCCTGAAGCGCCATGGCCCGAGATTGAAAATTTGGCTCGACAAACGGCGGCCACTGGATATCAACTCGTTGAGCGGCTCGCCGTCTATCCACTCTACGCTTTGCAATCAAGTACTTGGCAAGACATAAAAATGAGCCCTGCGGTTACTCGTGCTATGGACGCGGAAGGACGTGCACGAACCGACGCTTGGTCACCAGGACTGAATACTGCGATACCAGAGATATTTTCATCCCAACAGACTGCCGATCCTCAAATTTTAAATATTCTCGATGCTACGCTTGCTGGAAAAACACTCCGACAGGAGGATATAGTCAGACTATTCCGGGCCCGCGGCAAAGATGTGCAAGCAATTTGTGATGCAGCTGACACACTACGCAAATGCGCTGTAGGGGACGAGGTAACCTATGTCGTCAATCGAAACATCAACTATACCAATATTTGTACTTACGGCTGTAAATTTTGCGCATTTTCTAAAGGCCGCAGAAACCATGGAGCAGGTGATCCACCGTACGTGCTAGATACTGAAGAAATAAGCGCCCGGGTTTTGGAAGCCTGGGAACGCGGCGCCACCGAGGTGTGCATGCAAGGGGGTATTCACCCGAGCTTCACTGGTGAAACCTATCTCGCTATATGTGAAGCAGTGCGACGCGCAGCACCGGATATCCACATTCATGCATTTTCACCCCTAGAAATTTCTCAGGGAGCAGAAACAATTGGGGCAACGGTGCCTGAATTCCTCCAGCAATTACGCAACGCTGGTTTAGGTTCCCTGCCTGGTACAGCCGCCGAAATTTTAGACGATGAAATTAGAAAGGAACTATGCCCCGACAAACTCTCTACAAAACAGTGGTTAGAGATCGTCGAGTGTGCACATGAGGTGGGATTTAAGACTACGGCAACGATAATGTTCGGTCACATTGACGGCCCAATATCTTGGGCAAGGCATCTAATTGCAATCCGGGATTTACAAATTCGAACAGGTGGTTTTACCGAATTCGTACCCTTGCCATTCGTTCATATGGAGGCGCCGCTCTATCATAAAGGTTTGGCCCGACGGGGGCCAACTTGGCACGAAACCGTCCTAATGCACGCCATCTCACGCCTTACACTGTATCCAATTATACCCAACATCCAAACGTCTTGGGTCAAATTGGGAGCAGCTGGCGCAAAGGAATGTCTCAAAGCTGGTGTCAATGATTTGGGTGGCACTTTAATGAATGAAAGTATCACACGCGCCGCAGGCACAATTCATGGCCAAGAATTTACACCTGCAAAAATGGAAGATTTGATAACCTCTCTGGGAAAATCCCCAAAACAACGCACAACGCTTTATGCAACCGCACCATCAGAACGACAGCGGGTTTCCAAATCAGCTCCAGCATTGATCGCCGCGGCAGGAAAGACACGGCTTCATCAGACCAACGCAGTGGCGTAAAGTAATTAAAAGTTAAGGGATGATGCTATGACCGGTAATTTCCCCACTGTCGCGGTGCTAGGCGGCACAGGTAGCGAAGGCTGGGGCCTCGGGCTACGATGGGCTTCAGTTGGTTACCCTGTGATAATCGGTTCTCGATCTGTGGAACGTGCGGCCGACGCCGCTGCAGAGATTGGAAGAATTACCGAAGCAAATTTAAATCTCCGAAAGGAAGGACCCAGCGCGCAATCGATCTTCGTACGCGGCATGAACAACCGCGACGCAGCAGAGGCCTGTGATATCGCTGTTTTGACTGTACCGTTTGCCGCACAAAAAAGCACTATCGAGGAGGTCCAATCTGCACTTACTGGCAAAATTTTGGTGGACGTTACAGTACCATTGGTGCCACCAAAAGTTCTCCGAGTACAACTGCCCGACGGTGGTTCTGCAGTGGCAAAGATCCAAGAGATGCTGGGAGATGCTGTCTGCGTAGTTTCAGCTTTTCAAAATATCGCGGCAGCTCATTTAAATGATTTAGATAAAGACATCGATTGTGATGTTTTAGTTTGCGGAAACAACAAATCGGCGCGTGAAGACGTCATTGAGCTCGCACAGGCAGCGGGAATGCGCGCCTGGCATGGCGGTCCAATCGCCAATTCGGCCGTAGCGGAAGCCATGACGTCGCTTTTGTTGTTCATTAACCGAAACTATGGAATAGACGGGTCGGGATTTCGTATCACTGGGACCCCAATGAAGGACAAAGATTAATTCTTGCTATGGATGTATCTCGCGATATAGCCCCGATCGACAAGCATCGCGATAAAAATGCCCCGGCAGAACTACGAGCTTTCTCTCTTCCTGACATACCGCTGATAGAAATCGGCGACAATTTAGCTGACATTATTCTAGATGCGCTGGATCGCATGGGTGAGGAACTGCGTGAATACGATATTCTAGTTTTAGCCCAAAAAATTGTTTCAAAATCAGAGGGACGATACGTTGATCTCGAAAGCATATCTCCCTCGCCGCGAGCAATTGATCTGGCATCAAAAGTGGACAAAGATCCTCGTCTAGTCGAGGTCATCCTTTCAGAAGCAACAGAGGTGGTCCGTCATCGAAAAGGCGTGCTAGTCGTGGCCCATTCTTGCGGGGTAGTTCTCGCCAATGCTGGGATCGACCGCTCAAATATAGAACAGTTCGATAATGGCGATCCCGCGGAAACCCGCGTTTTGCTACTGCCTGAACAACCCGATAAATCATGTGAACGCCTTCGATATGCGCTACAAGCGCGCACAGGTGCGAACGTTGGCATAGTAATAAATGACAGTTTGGGACGAGCATGGCGCAATGGCACCGCGGGCGCCGCAATTGGTGCTGCAGGAATTGAAGCGCTTATGGATTTGAACGGTGAGCCCGATCTATTCAACCGCCCATTGCAGAGCACTCAAGTTGGCTTTGCCGACGAACTAGCTGCAACCGCCTCGCTCATCATGGGCCAAGGCGCCGAAGGTAATCCTGTAGTTTTGGTCCGGGGGCTGCATCGTGGGTTTGGTGAAGGGCGTGCTGCCGATTTAGTGCGGGCACGGGATCAGGATCTCTTTAGGTGATACTCGCATTTGCTGGAGGTGTAGGTGGCGCCAAGCTGGCAAACGGCTTGTGCCAAATTTTACAACCGGATGAATTGGTGATCGCGGTCAACACAGGTGACGATTTCGAACACCTGGGATTGCACATCTCTCCCGATCTCGACTCCGTAATGTATAAGCTGGCGGGGATCAATGACTGCGACCGGGGTTGGGGGCTGGCTGACGAGACCTGGCAATTCATGGACGCTCTTAAACGCCTTGGGGGGGAAACTTGGTTCAATCTTGGTGACAAAGATCTAGCCACCCATATCGAACGAACTAGGCACCTGACGTCAGGCAAAACCTTGTCTGAAACAACAACTGCGCTATGCGATGTATTAGGTATTGCACATACGATCGCGCCCATGTCCGACAAACCTGTCCGGACAATTGTAAACACTAAAAACGGGAGCATGCCGTTTCAGGAATATTTCGTCCGACATGAGTGCAAACCGCAGGTCACAAGTTTCACGTTTGATGGTTCTTCACAGGCTGTCCCGTCGCCCGGATTAGTACGGGCTCTTGCTGCGCCAGACCTCAATGCCATCATTATTTGCCCCTCAAACCCCTATGTGAGCATCGACCCAATACTAAGCCTTAAAGAGGTTTCTCGGGCCATAGATACTCGCACCGCACCGGTTGTGGTTGTGTCGCCAATAATTGGTGGTAAAACCATTAAAGGCCCTGCAGCAAAGATGATGAAAGAGCTTGGCACCGCACCATCGGCGGTAGCAGTCGCCGCGCACTACGGCGATCGTTTAGATGGGATTGTCATTGATCAAACCGACGCCGCACTGGCACAAATAATTGACTTAACCGGTACCCGCACGCTAATCGCTCAAACGATTATGCGAAGCCTAGATGACGAAAAAGAATTGGCGCAAACCACCATCGAATTCGCATATAATTTATCAGTGCGGGGTAGATAATGCTTTTTACTGTCATTCCGGTAAAGCACTTCACAAAGGGAAAATCACGTCTTAAACCGCTACTAAACGATAGAGACCGCCATAATTTAAACCAAAAAATGTTTAGCCATGTACTTCAGGTTGCAATAAATACACTCGTACCGAATAGAACAATTATCGTTAGTTCGGATCAAATAGCACTCAACTTAGCAACAGAGAGCGGTGCGATAACCATTCGGGAGCAGAATGGCCAAGGACTGAATGCTGCCCTGGAGTTGGGACGATCAGCGGCAATGTCTAAAGGCGCTACTGCTATATTACTATTACCGGCTGACCTGCCGACGCTGATGAAAGAAGATGTCGAAGAGATCATCGAACTTGCTAAGATCTCTAAACCGTTGACCATCATTGCGCCGGATAGGTGGGATCAGGGAACAAATGCATTGCTAATATCGCCACCCAACGAAATCGAATTATTATTTGGGGAAAATAGTAATAGAGCCCATCAAAACGCCGCACGCGCAAGGAATATAGACCCGGTCATCTGTCGGCGCGACGGTTTTGCTTTTGACGTAGATACACCCGATGACTATTTGCGACTTAACCGGCAATATGGAGCAGTGCAGACTCCGAATTAGCGCAAAAATATTGTTTGATGGGGAAATAATGAGATGAAATTTGCTAAATGCACCACATTTCGCGTTGCTGTGCCAACAAGGAGACACCACACCTGGGCAAGCAAAATGGAGACGCCTATCGGTCAGCACGCCGTCGTCCGGCTTGAATCAGACGATGGGTTCGTGGGCTGGGGCGAATCACCGGCTGGGGAGACCTGGGGCGGCTCAGATATGCGCTATTACGGCGAGTCTCCCGAAACCGTTTGTCATATGATCGAAACGCATTTGTTTCCAGCAATACAAGACATTTCTCCATTTCAGATAGCTAATATCCACGCGTTTATGGACCGGGTAGTTAAAGGAAATCCTTATGCCAAAGCAGCACTTGATATTGCTATTTACGATTTAGCTGGGAAGGCGCTAAATCGGCCGGCATGCGAATTGCTGGGAGGTGACTTTCGGAACAGCATCGAAGTCGCACATTCGCTCGGTATTATGCCAATTGATCAGTGCATCGAGGAAGCTAAACAAGCAGTTGAGGAAGGCGTTACGACAATTAAATGCAAGACCGGTTTGGACCCTGAACGAGATGTGGAGGTCGTGCGCCGCCTTCGCCAGGAGGTGAGCGAAACCGTCAAAATTAGAGTAGATGCCAATGAGGCATACCCATCAGTAAGCGAAGCGGTCAGGGTCACCCGGGCCCAGCAGGAGTACGGTATATTTATCTGCGAACAACCCTTAATGGGTGCAGAAATGCTGGCGCGTGTAGCCGAGCGGATTGATATACCCATAATGGCAGACGAATCTGCCTGGACGGCGCATGATATTCTGGAGCTTCACAATCTGCGCGCAGCCGAATGTTTTTCTTGTTATGTCACGAAGCCAGGCGGGCTTTATAGGGCCAAACAACAAGGTGACTTGGCGCATGCACTACATATGTATTGCGATATCGGTGGTTCGGTAGAGTTGGGTATTGGTAATGCCGCCAACCTTCATCTCGGTGCGGCGTTGGAAAATGCATATTTGCCCAGCGTCTGCCCCGTCTCAAAGCCTGAGGGGGCTGCAGGTCCGAATATTGCTGGAAATTACTACATAGACGACATCATTACT
>CAYZMI010000008.1:13268-23564 GCA_964479475.1 uncultured Rhodospirillaceae bacterium
ACTTAAATTCTTAGCCGATTCGAACCATACAATCTGTGTTGGTTGCATCGGAGAGAAGTACGCAACCATCCTGCGTTATTGCAATCATATCTTTGTTTTGTAATCCAAATCCGTATCCCGTGCGGTAAATCAACGGTTCGATACCCAGAACCATGCCGGCCTCAAGAGCACAATCGTTCTCGGCGCCAAGGTAAGGTTCTTCATGGAGGTGGAGCCCGATTCCGTGCCCGACGAATGCAATGGGCAACATATTTAATGGTTTTATCATTTTGAGGTAGGCGTCATAAATCTCCCGCGTACTTGCACCGGGTTTAATTGTCTCAAGCAGCATTTTCGTGGCGTCGCTAAGCAATGCCCAAATTTTCTCCGCATGTTGAGGAGCAGAACTTACAAAGGCGGACCGGCATACACCGGCATGATATCCCATTTGAACCGAAAATATTTCCATACGGCAAATATCACCTATTTCCAGTGTACGTCCGGTAGGGCCCACATTAGGCAACTGACTGCGTTCCCCGGTGGCGATGATCATGAATTTGAAATCCTCAGCACCTCGTGAATACACGCCGCTCGTTAGATCAGCAGCTAGTTGCATCTCCGATGTACCAAAATTGGCGGCACCTAACGCCTCACCGATACTTTCATCAGATATCCGTGATAAGCGACGCAATAATTCGATCTCGCGATCAGTCTTAATTTTTCGCGCATCATTAAACAAATCCTGGCATGAAACGAACTCCACCTTAGGCAATTCCTGGATCAGGATGTCCAGATCGCGGGCGGGCAAATAGTCTTTTTCAACGCCTATGGTTCCGTGGTCCAACGACAATTCACGAAGCTGCTCGGCAAACACAGTCATCGAGTTGTCGGAAAATTCACCCCAACATTTGAGCGGTACGTTTGGAAGAAGCCCGGCGACGGTGGTCTCCTCCATATCTACGGTAAAGGCGGCGACCGTTTCATCCGGCTTGACGATGATCATGCTATGTCGCCACCTAAGAACATGGTGCGACGGAACTACGAAACCCGCGAGATAAGCGAAGTTTTCGGGGCTAGAGGCAACAACAGCGTCAAGACCACGAACGGCGGCGCGCCCGGCAATAATTTTGAGTGTGTCTTTGTTCATATATGGCTTTGAATGACTGAGCTTTTAACACCACGGTTTTTGAGTAGCGGATTCACGGCCCGCCACCCAACCGGTCACAAAACACTCGGCAATATTACCGCCTGATAAATATAAGTGTCCAAAACTGCTGCCGAGTTCTCCAGCTGAATAAAGGCGCGGAATAGGATTACCATCAGTATCCAGTATCTGCTGTTCAGCGTTGTGCACAGGACCACCCTGGGTGTTGGATACGGTTGGCCAGACCTGACCATAGACGTAAGGTGGCGTTTCAATCTTTGCCATCGTCCCTCGCGGACGACCGAAATCGACATCCTCGCCCTGCTCGCACAGGGTATTCCAACGATCGAGAGTTATTTGCAGCATGTCCGGATCGACGTGGAGATCGCCGGCAAGTTCTGCTATGGAAAAGGCTTTTTTTAGAATTCCTAGCTGAAATTCCTGCGAATTGTCTTCACTCCAATCGTAGGCATACTCATGATCATTGGTTCGAATATCTCCAAGTTGGTAGGTCGCCGCACCTGCTTCGTCAGTAATCAACCACGATGGGTTGCGCGGGTAAGACATGGTTTCAGGGTCCATAAAATGCATTGGCCGGTGCGAGGTATCCTGAGAATATGGTGGGCACTCGTTCATATATCGCCGACCCAGTTGATCCACCACAATCCACACCATAGCAACGTCCGGATCGTCCTTCTTGGCAGGGTTCCAATCAGGCAATCTCTTGACGCGTAATGCGAATGGGAATTCCGGGTCCGGATGCTTGAAGGCATAGCAGCCGTGGAAATGCCACATATGCCACAGATCAGCCCCCAACGCTTGCGCCATGCGAATGCCGTCCCCGGTGTTGCCCCGGCTCGACGCCGTCAGTACGGGCTTGCCTTCCCAGTATTGGGTCTTCATTTTATCGTCGAATTCAAAACCTCCACACGCCAGCACAATCGCGCACCGAGCTGCAACCCGTTTCTGTCCTTCCGAAGTCTCAAGAACAACTCCGTGTAGTTCATTGTCAGGGGTCCGAATAAGACGTCTAACAGGCGTACCAACACGAACTTCAATATTCCGCCGCTCGATATTGGTATTTAAAACCCAAAACATGCCGGGCCCACCTGAACTCGGGCGCGTACGTACGTTTGGGAAATGCTCCAACCTATTGAAGTCCGGCGGCACTTCAATTTGTGTATGATAGAAAGTTTCCCAACCGGGAAAGGGATAATTGCCGCCGCGTTTTCCGGCAAATTCGGTGGCCTTGAGCTCCGCGCCATCGACATCTTCGATCAAGCCCTTCACATAGTCTTCTGCCTTAGCCATTCCATCCGCGAGTACCCGCAAAACACTGTCCGGCGTCGTGCCTGCATTAGTAGCCTTGAGATATGCAAATGCATCGTCTGCACTGTCGGCACAACGCACAGCGCCGCCGGAGCAAATTGAAAGGCCACCTGGATTAGGCATTTTCTCCACCAGCAAGACCTTTGCACCATGATCGGCTGCCTCAATGGCGGTCACCGCACCGGCAAATCCGTAGCCCACAACGACAACGTCAAAAATTTCATCAAAAGAACCGTTGTCCAATTCAGCTGAAATACCGGAAGTCTCAATACTATCCATTGTGGCCTTTCTTATTGATTGTTTTTCGGGGAATAAACGTCAATTTGCGCGGCGTTCAATTGGTAAATTAGGATCGCCTAGTTCCTGCGTAGAAGCGAGTTTGTTAGAAAAATATTCAAAAAATAAATCTAGATTGCGCGACTCGCCTATTGTTACGGCCTTACGAGCAAGTTCATCCTCGTCAGGCCAATCATAGGGAAGGCCGGACGCTGCAATTTCTAGCTGCTGCTGACAGGCAACCTCAAGTTGAATGCCTGAAATCGTCATAGCCTCGATGGAAGTTCCGGCAAAAACAACTCCGTGATTACGTAAGAATAATGCCTTGTGAGCATCCATCACAGCCGCCATGTCATCACCTACATCTGGATCACGGATCAGCTCCGATGTACTCGTGAAGCGAGGCGGAGATTCGGCAAAATAACTACCAGCATTCGAGAGCGCACGTAGCGGCTCTGACGTACAAGAAAATACTGTGCCATAACGCGGATGGGTGTGAGCGGTAGCGTTAACATCTTGACGTCTTTTATAAACGCTCACGTGGATTGGCCATTCACTGTGACGTTTTCCCCCGTCTCCATAGAGTAGATTGCCATCGAAGTCGATCAACTGGTGGTCATTCCAATCCTTAACCTCCCCCAGCGTCAAACCCCATCGTTTAATCCATACCCCACGGCCTTCGGGATCACGCATGGCGAGGTGCCCAAGGGTAAAATTACCGTGCCCCTCCATTTCCAGTATGCGGCTTGCTAGAGCGAGCTTGTTGAGCGAATCTTTGAGGTCCGATGAAATATCAATGGTGTTTTGGTGTTTTGTCGTCGCCATTGTTTAAGCCCTCCCTAAAAATTGCCACTGATAAAAACAAATACTAGAGCAGGCAACCAGTGGGTCCAATGAAAATGGATACCATCACCATATGGATTCCTGTCATAGAACCGGCAATCGCACGTGGCCTGACACTAGTAAGGTAAGCTTTTGTTATCCGTTAGCTTCCCCGATAGGTAGTATAACTCCAGGGGCTGACCAGCAAAGGCACATGATGATGTGCGGTGTGATCCACAACCGAAAAACGAACTGGCACGACATCGAGGAAGGGTGGATCGGAAATCGTTCCACCAACACCACGAAAATAATCACCGACATAAAACTCCAGTTCATAAATATTCGGAACAAAATATTCCTCTGACAAAATTGGTACGTCAGTACGCCCTTCTTCATTGGTGACTGTATCCCGCACACGCGTCCGAATACCGCCACTAAATTTAAACAGCTTGATCATAACGCCTTTGGCCGGGATGCCATTGGCGGTATCGAGCACATGCGTCGTCAAACTCGACATGTTTATCACCCCTTTATGTACCTTATGGGCTTATAATAGCTTTCCGTAACCGGAAACGCTGTGTACAGCAACAGCCTGAGGTAATATCAGACCTACGAAAATATGAATAAGCACCAAATATTGAAAGGCAAAGTATGGTAAGCGGAGAAAATTATCCGCGAGATATGATCGGCTACGGCAGCACCCCGCCTCGCCCGAATTGGCCCGGCGATGCTCGGATCGCAGTCCAATTTGTCATCAATTATGAGGAAGGCGGAGAGAACAACATCCTACATGGGGATCGCACATCAGAAGCCTTTTTGTCGGACATTGTCGGTGCTGAAGCGTGGGATGATGTGAGGCATATTAGCATGGAAAGCCTCTATGAATATGGCAGCCGCTCAGGATTTTGGCGGCTCCACCGTCTTTTTACATCCCGCGATTTACCAATCACAATCTTTGGCGTCGCAATGGCGTTGGAACGTAACCCAGATGCGGTGGCTGCCATGCTAGATGCGAATTGGGAAATCGCAAGTCACGGCTGGCGTTGGATAAACTATCAATTCATCGACGAGGAAACAGAACGAGAGCATCTAAGGAAAGCCGTCGACATTCATGAACGTATAACTGGGTCCCGTCCAGAGGGTTGGTATACGGGCCGCACAAGTCCCAATACGAGGCGGCTCGTGGTGGAGGAAGGCGGCTTTATCTATGACGCGGACGCCTATTCGGACGACCTTCCCTATTGGGATATGTCCTTCAACAAACCGCATTTGGTGGTGCCATATACATTGGATGCAAACGACATGAGGTTTGCGACATCACAAGGCTTTAATTCTGGCGATCAATTTTTTGCCTATTTGCGGGATGCCTTTGACACTCTTTACGAAGAAGGTGCCGAAGCGCCAAAGATGATGTCTGTTGGTTTGCACTGCCGTCTAATCGGCCGTCCTGGTCGATTCCTATCTCTCCGGCGTTTTCTTGATCATATTCAAGCGCATGACAAGGTATGGGTATGCCGCCGCATAGATATTGCCCGGCATTGGCATGAAAATCACCCCGCCGTGATTGAATGATCTGCAACGGCCTGATATGAGCAACCAAAATAGGCCGGAACGAACGTAAACAAATGTCAGATAATAGTGTATTTGCCGAACTCAACCCGCCGCCGCGTCTCATGATGGGTCCAGGCCCCGTTAACGTATCCCCACGTGTTCTCAATGCTATGTCGATGCCGTTACTGGGTCAGTTCGA
Source organism: uncultured Rhodospirillaceae bacterium (assembly GCA_964479475.1). Classification (GTDB taxonomy): domain Bacteria; phylum Pseudomonadota; class Alphaproteobacteria; order MPNO01; family UBA2964; genus JAQBTY01. Next base: position 18,569 of record CAYZMI010000008.1, read on the forward strand.
TCCAGCATTTACTGAGTACATGAACGAGGTCATGGTGCTCTATCAGCAAATATTTCAAACTAAGAACAAGTGGACTTTCTTGATCGATGGGACAGCGCGAGCTGGAATCGAAACTGCTTTAGTCTCAATATTGGAACCGGGTGATACTGTTCTAGTCCCGGTCTTCGGCCGTTTTGGTCACCTACTCACCGAAATCGCTGCAAGATGTCAGGCCAAGGTGGAATTAATCGAAACCACCTGGGGTACAGTATTCGATCCAGGACAGATTGAAGACGCCATCAAACGAACAAATCCGAAGCTGGTCGCGCTGTGTCAAGGCGATACCTCGACCACCATGGCCCAACCGCTCGCCGATATCGGAACGATTTGTCGCAAATACGGCGCGATTTCATTTGTTGATGCAACAGCAAGCATCATTGGTATGGATTTACCGGTCGATACCTGGAAGCTAGACGTTGTGTCCGCGGGTCTACAAAAATGTTTAGCCGGCCCGCCGGGAAGCGCACCAATCACTTTTAACGAACTCGTCGAAAATATTGTTGTTGCTCGTAAACATATCGAAAAAGGTATTCAGCCTGACGGATTCGAAGCGGCAAGCGGTCCCGTCATCGCATCGAACTATTTCGATCTCGGGATGCTTATGGATTATTGGTCAGAAACGCGCCTGAACCACCATACTGAAGCAACCTCCATGCTTTACGCTGCACGAGAGTGCGCCCGCATTGTTTTAGAAGAAGGTCTGCGAAATACGTTTGCGCGTCACGAATTAGCGAGCCGTGCGATTGTCGCTGGCCTGCAAGCGATGGGGCTTCGCGTGTTTGGCGACATGGACAATAAGATGCCGAACGTGACCGGCGTCTATATTCCAGATGACGTTGAAAGCGAGGCAATCCGTTCGGATATGTTGAACGATTTTGGAATTGAAATTGGTACATCTTTCGGACCGTTGCAGGGTAAAATTTGGCGGATTGGAGCAATGGGATACAATTGCCAGAAGCACAACATCCTGACTTGTCTCAATTCACTCGAGACAACATTGCGCTTACACAGAGTAAGTTTGCCTGCAGGGGATGCAGTCGACGCCGCCATAGCGGTGTATCGTTCGGCTGGCCAATAAGGTCGGGACAAGGGGCAAGAGGAGGCGGTATGCCCGTCCGGTTTATATTAAATGGTCGACCTTGCGAGGAGTCAAAGGTACTCCCTTCAACAACGGTACTCGACTATCTACGGGAACATTTGGGGTTAATTGGCACGAAAGAGGGTTGTGCCGAGGGTGATTGTGGTGCCTGTACCATTGCTACAACGCGACGCGATAAGGATAGTCTAATCTATGAAGCAGTTAATTCCTGCTTAATGCTGGTGCCTCAGCTCGAAGGCAAAGAAGTTCTTACTGTGGAGGGTCTAGCCGACGTAGACGGCAGACCACACCCGGTACAACAAGCAATTGTTGAAATGCACGGCGCCCAATGTGGGTTTTGCACTCCAGGAATTGTCATGGCGCTATTTGCTTTCCATCACAGTAGTGACCGAAATGAACCGGAAAACATTCACGATGCCTTAGCGGGCAATCTCTGCCGCTGCACAGGTTATCGTCCTATTGTCGATGCAGCACTATCGCTCGACCAGGTGCCAACGGACAGTTTTTCAAAAAATCATGCGGAACGCATGGGTAAGGTGGACACGATAGAGCCAACATCCACCTATCATTCTGGTGGGCAGACTCTTCACACTCCACAAACTATAGATGAACTTTTGGCGCTCCGCGCAAGAATACCTGACGCCTACATTCTTGGTGGAGGAACCGATCTCGGGATCGAGGTGAGTAAAGAACGCAAACAATTGGAACAAATAATTTGGACAGCGAAAGTAAGGGAACTGAACCACATTAAGCGAGATGCATCATCGGTGAATTTGGGGGCAGCGGTTACCTACACTCGCGCCCTACCATTACTCGAAGAGCTCTACCCTTCCTTTGCAACGTTGGTGCGACGAATTGGTTCCCGCCAAATTCGCAATTTGGGTACGATAGGTGGCAATGTATGCAACGCCTCACCAATAGGTGATATGTCACCTTGCCTATTAGTTCTAAATGCCGTGCTTATTGCACGCTCGCAACACGGTGTACGCAAAATTCCGGCAAATGAGTTTTTTGTAGATTATCGCAAAACAGCGCTTGCTGATGACGAAATTTTACAGGCTATACAATTCCCAATACCGGATGATCACACAATTTATCGGGCACATAAAATTTCAAAACGATACGATCAGGATATCTCATCCGTTATCGGTGCCTTTGCTTTGAAGATCCGCGACGGTAAAGTTGAGAAGGCTTTTGTCGCTTATGGCGGCATGGCAGCAACTCCAAAACGAGCAAAAGCATGCGAAGCGGCACTCGAAGGCAAAGCTTGGAATTTGGCAACGGTCGCTAGCGCGGCTAAGTCTCTGATCAAGGACTTCAAACCTATCACCGATTTTCGGGCGAGCGCGACTTATCGTCAGCGCATCGCAGAGAATTTACTTCGCCGCGTATTTGTGGAAACGCAAAATTCGGATAAGGCAAGCGAAGTCATGGCATTATGACGACTGCCAGTCAAATTCGGGGCGCGGTCCATAGCCCTACAGCGCATGACAGTGCACAAAATCACGTGAATGGGCGGTCAGTGTTTATAGATGATATGCCAGCAATCGCCGGTACGCTGCATGCCGCGCTGGTCAAATCTACCCATGCCCACGCAACAATTATTTCAATCAACAAACAATCAGCAAAATCACTTCCGGGCGTGCACGCCGTGATTACGGCGGATGATATTCCAGGGCAGAACGATGTAGCACCAATTTTTAGTGATGAACCGGTATTGGCGGAAGAAGTAGTAGAATATGTAGGGCACGTAATAGCGATTGTCGTCGCGGATACGATGGATATCGCCCGCGCCGGTTCCGAGCTTGTTACAGTAGAGTATGGGCCTTTGAAACCGGTACTTAGCATCGAGGATGCTCTGCAAAGGGGACAACTCACGTCGCCCAAACAAGTAATCAAAAGGGGCTGCCCCGCAAAAGCTATCTCTGAGGCAAAGCATCGCATCACTGGCGAAGTATCATGCGGCGGCCAGGATCACTTCTACCTCGAAGGTCAAATTGCACTTGTCGTGCCTCAAGAGGACCAGGACGTGTTGGTTTATTCTTCAACCCAACACCCCACCGAAGTACAGCATGGCGTAGCTAAAGTTTTGGGGCTGCCGGTTAATGCGGTGACAACAGAGACACGCCGCATGGGGGGTGGTTTTGGTGGGAAGGAAAGCCAAGCAACCGTAATTGCAGCCCTTGCAGCAATTGGAACAGCGCATACGGGTGCACCAGTAAAGCTTCGCCTCACCCGCGACGATGACATGGTAATCACCGGCAAACGGCACGATTTCTTATTTCGGTACGACGTGGGCGTCGACGATGACGGACGTATCGAGGGGATAGACCTATTGGTTGCCTGCAGGGCAGGCAACGTGGCCGACCTGTCGTCTTCTGTACTAATCAGAGCATTATGCCACGTAGATAACTGCTACTACCTGCCCAACGCGCATATACACGGCTATCCGTGCAAGACCAACACAGTCTCGAATACGGGATTTCGGGGGTTTGGTGGACCACAGGGTATGGTCGCAATAGAGACCATCATCGATCACATAGCGCGTGATCGCGGTCTCGACCCGGACGACGTTCGACGAACGAATTACTACGACACTGAGGACCGCAAGACTACCCATTACGGGCAGGTCGTCGAGGACAACATTATCGAAGACATCGTCGACCGACTTTCTCGTGAAATCGATTACCCTGCCCGTAAGCAGCTTGTTAGGGCATTTAATTCCGAAAACGATATCATAAAAAAAGGTATCGCATTGATGCCTGTCAAATTTGGCATATCGTTTAACCTGCCGACACTAAATCAGGCTGGAGCACTAATTCATGTCTACACGGATGGCAGCGTTCATCTAAATCATGGTGGCACCGAAATGGGGCAAGGGTTGTACGTTAAGGTCGCCCAAGTTGTCGCTTCCACTTTTGAGATCGACATCGACAAAATCAAGATTTCCGCCACCAACACCGGCAAGGTCCCAAATACATCCGCTACCGCTGCGTCTTCGGGGTCGGACCTCAACGGGATGGCGGCTCTTGATTCAGCTCAACAAATCAAAACTCGTATGACCAAAGTTGCGGCGGACCATTTCGATGTTGAAGAGTGCGATATCGAATTCCGTAATAACCATATTTACGCCGGCAATCAGGGCATTCCATTCTCCGAATTGGCTCAACTGACTTGGGAAAATCGTGTTTCTCTGTCAGCTGCAGGTTTCTATAGTACTCCAAAAATCGGCTGGGATAATGAAACTATGACAGGCCGGCCGTTCTATTACTTTTCTTACGGCGCGTGTGTCGCAGAGGTAGCCATCGACACATTGACCGGGGAAGCGCGAGTGTTGTGCGCAGACATCCTGCAAGATTGTGGACAGTCGCTCAATCCAGCAATTGACCTCGGCCAAATCGAAGGTGCCTTTATTCAGGGAATGGGCTGGCTCACGACGGAGGAGTTGTGGTGGGATGACCAAGGCAAACTGCTAACGCACGGGCCGTCAACATACAAAATTCCTGGCAGCCGCGACGTCCCAACGAAATTCAATGTTCATATCCTTGAAGACGCACCAAACCGAGAGCCGACAATATTCCGTTCCAAGGCGATTGGGGAGCCGCCTTTGATGTTGGCGTTGTCGGTTTGGCTCGCTATTCGTGATGCCGTCTCCAGTCTATCCGAATATACGCTTTTACCAAATCTCAACACACCGGCAACCGCTGAAAATATCTTGTGGGCGGTGGACGACATTCAAATACGAATGAAAGGCGGTGACATTGGCTAAAAGCATAACGTTGTCACAGTTGAATAATGGTAACGATACGGAATTTTTAGCTGCTGTAGGTGACGTCTTTGAACATTCTCCTTGGCTGG
>CAYZMI010000008.1:23664-25691 GCA_964479475.1 uncultured Rhodospirillaceae bacterium
GTGGCTGAAATTAACGAAGCCATTCTTAATATTGGCCGTATAGTCAGCCTGCGCGTGATCAATACCGTCAAGGAGTAACTACTTAATGGACGGCATTATTCTCGATTGGCTCAATCTCATCTTGCGTTGGGCTCACATCGTCGTGGGCATCGCTTGGATTGGTTCATCATTTTATTTCATGTGGCTCGATGCTCATTTAGAGGAGCCGGCAACGGCTGACGACGAAGTGGAGGGCCAGTTATGGATGGTTCATAGCGGCGGATTTTATCGGGTCGATAAGATCACCGTCGCACCAAAGGTCATGCCGCGCACTCTTCATTGGTTTAAGTGGGAAGCTGGATGGACTGGGATCACCGGTTTTCTTTTGCTCGCTGTCGTCTATTACCTGGGCTCCGAAGCGTTTCTTATCGATCCAGATGTATCAAACATAACCAAAATTGATGCTGTGGCTATTGGAGTGGGTACGGTGATCATTGGTTGGGTCCTCTATGACACATTGTATATGTCCCGCTGGGGGCAGAAAAATGGTACGATCGCGGCTGCCGTGGCCTTCCTCGGACTTTGCGGATCAGCGTTTTTCTTAACCAATTTCTTATCGGGTCGCGGCGCATACGTCCATATGGGTGCATTGATGGGCCTAATAATGGTCCTCAATGTTTGGGTTAGGATCATCCCGGGACAGCAAAACCTGGTAAATGCCAGAAAAGCCGGCACTGAGCCCGACCCAATTTATGGTATCCGCGCTAAACAACGCTCAGTCCATAACAACTATATGACGCTTCCCGTCGTATTCGTCATGATGAGTAGCCATTATCCGGAAACGTTTGGTCACCCCTATAATTGGGCAGCTTTGATTGTGCTGTTCATAATAGGCGCGGTCGTAAGGCATTGGTTCAATCTGCGCAATAGCGGTTCAACGGCAATTTGGCCTATTCCAATGGCAGTTGCTGGTATTATAGCTTTGGCAGCATGGATATCTGGACCACAAATTTCAGCAAAGATCGCTGCAGGAAATACTCCGCCAGTCAAATTTGATCAAATTAACACGCTGGTTAAGATTCGTTGTGCTTCATGTCACAGCGCTCAGCCTGTTCAACAGGGCTTTGGAACGCCACCGAAAAACATAAAATTTGATACACCCGCCGACATCAAAAAACACGCAGCCATGATCAAACGTACGACAGTCGCCACCAAAACCATGCCGCTTGGTAATATTACCAAGATGACAGAAGAAGAAAGGAAGCTATTAGGGCTCTGGATAGATCAAGGTATGTCGCTTAAATAAATTATCCTCGGGCGTAGGCGATTTCACCTGCTACATATGTAGCTTGAACGGCACGATCGTCGGCCATCGTCATTTGAACAAATAGCATTTCTTCCAACGTTTCGGTGAATTGCATACGTGACTCGATGATAGGCGTTGATTTTAAATCGAGCACAACCAAGTCAGCATCCAAGCCAGAAGCTAAATTGCCTATCTTATCGCCGAGATAGAGCGTTTCGGCGGCACCAGTAGTCGCCAGATAAAATGCTTGAATTGCAGTCAAATTGCAGCCTTGCATACGAGCAACTTGATAAGCGGCCCCCATGGTTTGCAGTTGAGAAAAGCTCGTTCCCGCACCAAGGTCAGTGCCAAGACCAACCCGGACAAATTTGCCATCTCGTTTAGCATTGCTAATATCGAAATGCCCGCTACCTAGGAAGAGATTTGATGTTGGGCAATGCGCAATTGAGGTGCCGGTTTCAGCAACCCTTCGCCATTCCGCGCCTGTAAGATGCAAAGCATGGCCCAAAATGCATCTCTTACCCATTAGACCAAAATGATCATAGACATCCAAATAGTTTGATCGCTCTGGAAAAAGTTGTTTTACCCAAGCAATTTCGTCGGTTGTCTCAGATACATGCGATTGGACATATGTTGTGGGATGTTCGCGCCACAACGCACCCGCGGCTTCAAGCTGTTCCGGAGAACAACTTGGCGCGAACCGTGGCGAGATACAGTAATGCAGGCGATCCATCTCATGCCA
>CAYZMI010000008.1:25791-47105 GCA_964479475.1 uncultured Rhodospirillaceae bacterium
GACTCGCCACCAGCACCGATGACTTGAGTTTGGGCGTAATGAACATGGCAGTCGATGAAGCCAGGTAAAATTAAAGCATTAGGATAGGAGGTTATAGATATGTCGGCGGGCAGTTTTGGCAGCATGTCATTTGCCGCTCCAAATTCCCTGATCTTGCCCTTTGCCAAAACGATAATGGCGTCCAATAAATATTCAACTGCATCCTCACCAGACGCGACAAATGGATTGCCAGTAAAACAAAGCGCTGAACCACGAATTGCGGTTAATCTCTCAGTCTTTTTTTCGCTCATCCGTTCTTGCCTGTTTCCCACCTATCATCCACGGATGTGCGGTTAAAGCCAACACCGTTAAGCGGTGCTTGATCCAAAGCGATCTGGGCGGTGTAATACGAATACAAAATTCCAGGGGATGCCGATATGCCTGACTCGTCAGAAAGATACAGAAAATCCTTTCCTGTTTCATGGGAACAGCTTCATCGTGACGCCAAGGCGTTGGCTTGGCGTCTGGCGGACATTCGCCCATGGACATCGGTAGTCGCCATTACGCGCGGTGGGCTTGTCCCATCAGCCATCATCGCGCGCGAGCTCGAAATCCGCATGATCGACACAGTATGTGTCTCTTCATACGACCACCAAAATCAAAGCAGTATAGAAATCATTAAACCCGCACAAGGCGATGGCGAAAGCGTCCTTCTTATCGATGATCTGGTAGACACCGGCAAAACAGCCAAAGTAGTGCGTGAAATGATGCCTAAGGCGCATTTTGCAACGGTGTATGCCAAACCCGAAGGCCGTCCTATGGTAGATAGTTACATTACCGAGGTGAGCCAAGACACCTGGATTTTTTTTCCTTGGGACACCGAACTCAGCTTCGTCGAGCCGATCGCCAATAGCCGCAGCTGAAACAAAACAGATTTGCATGATTAAAACGGCGCACTCACGTGATGGTATGGTGGTTGCACCACATCATTTAGCATCGGAAGCAGGACAGCGCGTCCTAGCTGAAGGCGGAAACTCTATTGAGGCAATGATATCTGCTGCCGCTACCATTGCCGTGGTTTACCCGCATATGAATTCGCTAGGCGGCGATAATTTCATATTAATTGGCGACGGTGGCAGGCCCATCGCTATCGACGCTTGCGGCGCGGCAGCTAAGATGGCTAGCATCGACTATTACCAGGAAGCGGGATTTTCATCTATTCCAAAAAGGGGGCCGAAAGCTGCCTTAAATGTCGCGGGAGCGGTGTCGGGTTGGGAATTGGCTCACAAAGAAAGCCAGCGCCGTGGTGGTAAAATGCCGTTGCCAAGACTGCTGGAAGATGCCATTCACCACGCGAAGAATGGAGTGCCCGTATCCGGCACACTTCATCGAAATGCAACAGAAAAATTTGATGAGTTGCAAAATGTTCCAGGCTTCTCAGATACTTTTCTCAAAGACGGCAATGTAATCAAGCAAGGGGATATCCTGACATTACCCGCCTTAGCGGCTACCTTGGAACAACTAGGCCGCGACGGTTTAGAAGATTTCTATCGTGGGGATATCGCACAAGCGGTCGCTACCGATCTTCGTACTGTGGAAAGTCCGATCAGTCTTACTGACCTTGAAGTACACTGTGCTCGTTTGGTAAATCCGCTAACTCTCCCCTATTCCGGCGGTATATTACATAACATGCCACCGCCGACGCAGGGTCTCGCCTCGTTGATTATTCTTGGGGTGTTTGATCGACTGCAAATCCGGTCACCAGAGACCTATGACTATCTCCACGGGCTGGTGGAAGCGACCAAATTAGCGTTTGAAATTCGCGATCAAAAAATTTCTGATCCAGCCTATATGGAAAAGTCTGCGCAATCATATTTATCGGCGGATGCATTAAATCAAATTGCCAGCCAAATTGACATGAAGCGCGCGCGACCGTGGCCACATACGACGCAACACGCCGACACGGTTTGGCTTGGCGCCATAGATTCCGCCGGCTGCGCTGTAAGTCTGATACAAAGTATCTATTGGGAATTTGGTTCAGGCGTTGTGTTACCCCAGACTGGGATCATTTGGCAAAATCGAGGTATCAGTTTCAGCCTAGACCCTAATAACCATAATGCGCTGACACCGGAGCGGCGGCCGTTCCACACAATTCAACCTGCAATGGCACGGCTGAAAGACGGTCGATTGATGGTATATGGTTGCATGGGTGGCGACGGACAGCCACAGACCCAAGCCGCCGTCTTTACGCGACACGTGTTATATGGACAAGATCTGCAGCAAGCTATCACCGCGCCGCGCTGGGTACTGGGCCGAACCTGGGGAGAGGGCCGGTCGAATCTGCGTCTGGAAAACCGATTTGATCCGGAATTGATTGATGCTCTACGCGAAGCAGGTCACGATGTCGAATTGGTAGGTGAAATGGACGAAATAATGGGGCATGCGGGTGCACTCGTCAGACAAGTCGACGGCAGCATTTTGGGGGCATCTGATCCGAGATGCGATGGTAGCGCAGCGGCTGTCTAATATACTTACGGACTTCCCGCCAAATAAGCCCGAAGCGTTACGCAAATTCCAGCAAGCGCATCGTAGCCTGAAGTATGACCAATCCCATCTACAGCAACTATTTTCGCGGGTAACGTTTTCGTTTTACCTGACAGTAAGCAAATGAGGACTTCATGCAGTGTACTGTGCGTGGCACCGCGACCCGCCGCTTGCATGTGTGCGGTGCTTAAGGCATTGGTGCGTTCTGGGGCATGCATCTTGATGCAGGCAGCCAATTGGGTCTTGATTTGTAAGGCGTCAAGCGCATTTAAGGTAATTAGCATCCCACAAAGAAAATCGTCACCGGACGGCGTGAGACCAGGTCCGAAGCCAATCAGTTCACGAACAGCAGCCTCAAATGCGACACTCGCCTTACTTTCGCCCCTAAATTGAGACTGAACGGCCAAGTAAAGCCCCTCAATTGAGGGCGCGGCCGCCTTAACGATTTCCCCCCTATCGTCATCCGGTCGGACGGTACGGATAAATTGACCAAGCCCATGGCTCACATACTTGATACTTAACCGATCTATGGCGGCGAGACCTTGTGCTAGTGTCTCCTTATTCCATGGAAGAGGGGATGGGGGTTCCCAGCACGGAGATTGATCAAAATTAATGGATAGTATATCGCCTATAAAAATAGTTTTTTGCTTGATATCTACGAACTCATCCAACCGGACCCCTCGCGCGTGCCAGGGTAAAGTGTCAGACACATTAGTGCGAAGACTTAGGGGACCCATGGGTAAATTTCGTGTACCGACACAGATCCAATTGGTATCAAATGACAAATAAAAACTATGGTCGAACATTGCACCAACATGTCCTGTGGACAGGCTCTCCAATAAATCCAATGCAAACCGTCCTCCACGTGTAATAGCAATTCGTTGTCCTAAATCGCTGTCCCGCATGTTTCGACACCATTTGATTTCTGGCTTTACCCATCAGAGATACCATCATGTGAATGAGGTCACCGAACCTGGCCCGTTCACTACTATTTTTCAGAAACATTGTCGTCAGGTGTTGTCTTGCAATAATTTTAGAGCGGCCAATGCTGCATCCGCATTTGAAGGTGCCACAGCGATACCGGCATCGCGTAAAATTGTCACTTGCTTGGCTTAACATTGCGGGTCCTCATCCGTACCCGTTACAGCGGTAATTATGGTCGGCATATTATCGGTAGCATGATCCGATAACATTTCAACAAGCTGCCCCGCAGGATTAGGATGGACACCGTTGCCAATCACGACATCGAGGAGCAAAACCCCAATTGAGGGTTCGTGAATAACCTCCAGCAGAGGCTCCTCTCTTACGGCCGGTTCGATCATTGGATGCGGGCGGCCTCGGGTATATTCGTCATCACCGAGATCAATGAACACATGCGCACCCTCTTGATTAGAAATTAACTCTGCATCGGGTATCGCAGAGTTCAACGCCACGCGCGCACCTCCGTGAATAAAAATACCCTGCGTTTCCGCAGCCAGAGTACCGCCAGTATAAAGACCACAAACCCGATGACGCCCTTCTGGTAGACAGGTTTTGTGCAAGGGGAATTTGTCGAACTTCGCATTCCCTAGCGCGGATTGAGCAGCTGCCTTTAGTGTTTTGACGAACGTAACATTGCCTTGGCTCTCTCTCGTTTCATCTCCAACAAAACAGACGGTAACGGGTTTTGGACATAGCTCTGCGCAAGCAATAACCTTTTGGGCCACTTCTGGGGCGGGAGGTTTTGAGATTAAAACAACATGGCTAGTGGCTGCGTCCACACTCAGTGCTTCAAGAGCCATAAGCATAGAAATTCCGCCTACCCTAGCGCTCAAATCGCGGCCGCCAACACCTATTGCATGCGAAATGCCTCCGCCGTAACGAGTAACGAGACACGAAACCTCCTGAATACCCGTCCCCGAAGCACCAATTATGCCAACACTTCCGCGACGAACATTGTTAGCAAAGGCAATGGGAACGCCATTAATGATAGCCGTGCCACAGTCGGGGCCCATGACAAACAAGCCAAGTTCGCTAGCTTCTTTCTTTAGCGCTACTTCGTCTTCAAGGGATACATTGTCGCTGAATATCATAGTGTGCAGACCGCGACGCAGGGCCTTTCGAGCTTCTGCCGCGGCAAATTGGCCGGGAACGGAAATCAGCGCAAAATTAGCACTAGGGTTGGCTTTAACGGCCGTTCTGAGTGTGCGAGGTGCCCATACCGCGCCGTCACTCACTGATTGCGCGGGCCGATCTAGCACTCTATCTAATTCTGCTTGAGCTTTTTCCGCAACCTGTTGATCTATCGCCCGAATACCAATGATAAGGTCACCCGCTTCCGCGGCCGCCCCTTCAGTAGATAGCAGTCCCGCATTTTTTAAAATTTCCTTGTTGGCGGGCGTACCCATCATGAGCGCTGCCTCTTGGATATTATTCTCCTCAACAATCGATCGGGATAAGCGCATCAACGCAACCGAATCCATGTAAAATCCGCGGCGTACGCTATTAATTAGTATGTCAGTCATTTGACATCCAATTCTTCGGCTATGGCTATTAGTGCACGTTCGAAACAGGCCAAAGGCGCCTGCACCACACCGGCACCGACTTGACCAATCCCCGGTTCACGGTGCGCTATACCAGTATTAATAGTTGGAGCGATACCGGTCTCCACTACCAGACGCACATCGATCCCGGTCGGTACCCCAAGATTATCTAGCATCGGAATCGTCCATTCGGGATTTTCACCAATAACAATCTCGGCCATGGTTCGGGTGTAATTAGCCGCATCCGATGCCGAACCGGCACCTACGAAACCTGCCACTGCCGGGGATGCCCCCATAGCAAACCCGCCCAGCCCGACCGTTTCAATAATTGTCGAATCTCCCATATCCGGATTGGCATCCGCTTCCGTAAACCCTGCAAAATATAATCCTTGCGGCATTTCAACGGGAGCAATGAACCAATGATTCCCTGTCCCGCTCACTCGGATACCAAACTCGGTGCCATTGCGGGACATAGCAGTCACGATCGTAGAAGCCTTAATACCACAGACCGGATCCATAATCGCTTTACCCATTGCCATAGCAATATTCAGATGAAATTGATCATTCCCACCGATAAAAGTCAGTGCCTCAGCAAGGATCTCATTTGAAACTGCTGTTTTGGCCAAAAGCGGTGCTAACGCTCGAAGTACCAGCCCCGAACAAGCTACATTGCGCTGGTGCATTTCATCGCCCATCGACAGACCACGCGCAATCAGAGGTTTGAGTTCGATTCCATCGGATGCGCGCAACGCTCTTCCCATCGCCGGACCCAAGACATCGCGTAACCAAGTCAGTCGGCCCAGTACTTCTTCGTCGTTGCCACCAAACCGCATAACTTTGCCAAGCCCTTCATTAACAGTACAGTAAGCACGATTTCCAAAGGTGCGGTTTTCCACCACCATAAGAGGCTGGCTTCGGGTTGTAATACCGGTCATCGGACCCACCGCGTTGAATTCATGATTCGGTGCAAATTCAAACGCACCTTTTGCCGCCAAAGTTTCAGCGGTCTTTATATCTGGGGCCCAACCCTCGAAAACAGCAATACCAGCAATCGCGCCACGCATCGGGCCGCACATGTGGTCCCACTCGATCGGGGGACCGGCATGTAAAATTGTATTTTCGACGAGACTGGGTATCGCCTCCGACGCTGGGACTACATCAACAAGCACTGGTTCTGCCGCCAACATACGGCGTAGCGCTTCCTGATTGGCGTGTTCAATCTGATCCATGTGGTTAGGGCGAAGTCTTTAACTGCCCAACTTAGATAATAGATCCGCGAGATTTGGATTACCACGCCCCGGCGGAGACCAATCAACATGAACCACGCGAATGTTACGCTCGATCAGATCGACAGCGAAGCCTTTCAGGCCTACATTGATTACAGACAAGTCACCTTTGAACAGCTCGTTAGTTTTGGGGTCCCCCACCATCTGATCACTTTTCCTCGCCAATATAATATGCTCCCGCAGGATCACGATTTAGAACATCGGCTTCACGCAATTCACCCCAGGCAAGCAGGAAGTCACGCCACGTAACGTCTAAATGTTGGTCGACGAGTTCATCAAACTGCTTCGGTTCGCTTGATAACGTGTTATGTAGCGTCATCGCGAGCGGACTCATTCAAAATCCTCCAGCTTTATGCGATTGAGGCCATAAGTCTTAATCCTCCGGTAAAGGATTGGGGGCACTCCTTCCGGCATAGTGGCATCGATACCAAGCTTAGCCGTAGTGGGTAGTCCTCCCTTGCCGAGCTCCCAAGATTTTACACTAGGATCAATATGCTTGGCGCGCGCACCAGACAAAATAACAGCATCCTTATCCGCTTGAACACGGAAGGCCACCGCCCAGTCAATCTCATCGGGATCGTGAATATTGATATCATCATCGGTTACGATTACGTGTTTGACCTCTGCGACGGACAACAGTGCAGCAACCGCATTCTTGCCTTCCCCCGGCCTTTTCTTAATTGACGCGACCAGTGACCAATAACCGCATGCACCCACCGGAGCCAATATATCCACTGGCTGCACGCTCGCAATGCGCAATGCTTGAAGCCCGGCCGCCTCAGTAACGGGCGCCGCAAGCCAATCGTTCTCCCACGGCATTTGAAGCATATAGAAAATTGGGTCCTTCCGATGAGTTATGCAGCTTACGCGGAAGATAGGATTCCATTTAACATCACCAGAAATCTGGCTGAATTCGCCAAATGGCCCCTCATCAGCGGTCCAACCAATCGGCAATAGCTCGCCCTCGAGTACAAGTTCCGCTCCCGCAGGAACTTCCAAATCGACTGTTTTACATTTAACCATCTCTAATGCTTCACCACGCAAGCCGCCAGCGAGAGCAAGCTCACTCGCGTCAATAGGCGCCTTATACGAAGCGGCTAACATGTCGAGCGGATGTACACCGATCGCTATTGCGATGGGCAACCCCTCTCCTTTATCTAAAGCGCGCTGATAATAAAAGCGCATATCGGATGGAGATACGAGATCGATCCCTGTTTCGCGTGGAGTACGATACATGAGGCGATATGAACCTACATTCGACCCATATTCGGGATCTCGGGAAATGGCAAAAGTGCCCGAAATATAGGGACCACCGTCGAATAAATGCATGAGAGGAAACGGGATTGTGGTCAAATCCACGTCATCCCCCTCCATCACCACCTCCTGACAAGGTGCGGAATCAATAGTAATCGGATCAATTGGGCGGGCTGACTTTTTTTCGAACTCAAAAGCAACACGATTTTCAGCACATCCCATCGCAATCGCCAGGCGAGCCCGGGATGACACTAACGCGGTGGCAACCCTCCAATTAGGGTAACCTTCGATAGATTCAAAAAACGTCGCTTGTGACGATTGTGAACCTAATGCTGACATTTGCCGTGGATCGACCGATTTGTTTATTCGTTTCAGTTCGCCGGCAAAGTCGAGTTCTTTTATGAATTCACGAAAACCCGTTTGGGCCATTGTTATTCGTCCGTTGTTTCTGTGATTGGAGTCTATCGCGCGAAACGGCGACAATCCAGTGAGCGGTTTATCGGATTATACGGACATCCACCGCTCGAATGCCATCACCCCGAGCAAGAATAGTAATTGGATTGATCTCTATCTCTCGTAGCCAAGATCTATTTTGAAGAAATAAATCGCCCAAAGTGCACACCGTATTAATAAACGCGGTGCGGTCGCGCGGTGGTGCCCCTCGAAAACCATCAAGCAACGCCGATGACTTGAGCTCAAGTAACATGTCTTCCACGGTTTCCGTCGTCACTGGCAAAAGACGGAAGGCAACATCTCTATACACCTCGACGGTTATGCCTCCGGCGCCAACTGCGATCAAGGGCCCATACATAGGATCAGTCCGGCACCCCACCAGCATCTCTACCCCATCAACCATACTTTGCACTGTGAAACCGTCGACGATTGCATTTGGCACAGCCCGGACGGCCAATTCCGCCATTTCAATAGCCGCGCGTTTTACTTCATCTGGAGCCGAAAGATACAACCGGACGCCACCCACTTCGGTCTTATGCGATATCTGCGATGATCGGACCTTAAGAGCAATTGGAAATCCAATTTTTTCTGCTGCGGTCGCCGCTTCCTCGGGTGTGGATGCGAAAGTCGTTGCCGGACCCGGGATACCGGCTTCCGCTAATAGATCTATCATTGCCGTATCATCTAGTGGGACAGCATGAATTGGTCCATCAGGTAATTCCGGGAGCTGTCGATTGATCCGCTCACCATAGAATCCTAAACAATTTAATGCCCCCACCGTCGCCTCAAGACCTTGGAGAAATGGAATTCCCGTTTCACGCTGAAATTTTAAGTCGTCTTCGGTAGGCGTATAGGGCGAACGTTCAAATGCGAGTATCGGTTTGTTGGAGTTTACCAACATCTCACGCAACGGTTCGGGCTTACGAAAATCGGGACGGTCACTAGGAAGACGCATTGTCCAGGCAACCATATCAATATTTGGATCGCTAACAGCAATACTACAGACCCGAGCGGCCTGTTCCGGGCCGAAGCCGGCGCCACCTCCACCATCAAGAGGATTGCGAATTTTCATGCCAGGATTGACTAGTTCAACCAATGCCTCTTTTGTCTCCGAAGTAAAATCCGGGACCAACGCACCATGCTGTTCTGTAAAATCGTGCAGCATATCCACCACACCACCAGATATGGTCATAAAAGCAATGCGCTTACCCTGGGGATATCGACCAAATTGAAATGCCAACACCGTCTCAATTAAGGTCTCATAGGTAGGGCAGTTGACAATGCCGAGCCGCTCGCACATTGCCATATAGGCGTCAAAATCACCGCATATGGCGCCGGTATGGGAAAGGGCCGATACTTTGGATGCTGCGCTGCGTCCCGTCTTGATCGCGATTATGGGTTTGCGAGCTGCAAGTGCTCTTGCAGCAGCTTGCATGAATAAGCCGGGCCGGCGGATTGCCTCTATCATTAAAACTATAATTTCGGTTTGGTCATCATCCACGAAATAATTTACGTAGTCGGCCAACGCTAGATCGATTTCATTGCCGCTCGTGACCATGTGGCTAAACCTTATGCCACGTTCTGTGGCTGCGCTGGCCCAATGCATCATAGCGCCACCGCTTTGAAACACCGCGGCAACATTACCGGCGGGAGCACGGCATAACGTTTGGTTAGGATATGCAAATACCTTGCTTCTAGGTGATACAATTCCCATGCAGTTGGGACCGCAAGCCCGTAGACCGGTGCGCTCACACAACGATGCCAGCTCTCTCCCACGTGCAATTACTTCTGGATCGTCTCCCTCTCCCATATCAGCCGCAAATATTACAGCGGATTTAAGGCCATGGGCTGCACCCTCCTCGAGCACATCGTTCACCGCAGGACCAGGAATGACCACCAGCGCAAGATCTGCGGGTTCGGGTAGAGATGAAAAACTAGGATAGCAGCGCTCACCCCATACCTCCTCGCGACGCGGATTTATTGGGTAGATGGCACCTCCGAAGCCCAGCTCCCGAAGATTTCCGAATATGGCGGATGGCCAGCCGGCCCTCTCAGAAGCGCCGACAATGGCTATGGACTTAGCTTCCAGCAAAGACGCTGGCGAACGAAAGTCAAGACTGTCGTTTGTCATCACGCCGGCCGTCAGAATGTCACGCCAGCGTTTTTCAACAATTGCTGAACGCGGGCGCGCTGGTCGTCGGCGATGGTAAGCCTTTCTGCAAAATCGCGACCAGTTGGTTTGGTGGCGTCGATACCGACTTTAGTCAACGTATGAGTTTCCGGATCAGAAGTTGGATCAAGAATCGCACCCATTGCCCCATGGATCAGAGTTATGTCCTGGTCCGCTCGAGCGCGGGTGCTGACAGCCCACATGACGTCCGATAAATTAAAAATATCTACATCTTCATCAACTACCACTATGGTCTTAACATAAAACTCGGTGCCAAGGGCGGCCATAATGGCTTGTTTAGGCTGGCCTTCGGCGGTTTTTTTCATTTGAACAATCGCCATTAACGCACCAACCGTACAAAGTGGTACGTGGACTGCTTTAACATTGGGTAAATTGCGCCTCAACGCGTTTAGTATTTCCGCTTCGCGGCTTATAGACGAAACAAGAATATGATCACCTGCAGTTCCAGATGCGACGCTGTGTAGTATGGCGTCCTTTCTCATCTGTATTCGCTTAGCAACAAATACGTTTTCAGTGGAACGATAGGAGGCATAACCCGTAAATTCACCGAATGGTCCCTCGGGTTCACGCGTCTCCGCCAATATTTCACCTTCGATAACAATTTCCGCACCTTGTGGCACATCGAGGTCTGCAGTGCCGCATTTTGCAACCCGATAAGGCTCGCCAAACAATGCTCCGATGATTTCATATTTACGGACGCTTGGTGGATAATGATAGGCCATGGACCCCATGTAATGGATTGGATGCACGCCCAGCACAATTGCCGCGGGTAGAGCCTCTCCGCGCTCCTCGGCACGGCGATGAAATTCATACATTCGCCGCCGAGAATGCAGAGATAGGCCAAGTTTGTTTTTATCCTTCAGCATTAGGCGGTGAAATCCTACCGTGTCGACCCCCGTCTCCGGGTCCCGCGCGGTCATTTGACCCGCGGTGATATAGGGCGCGGCATCGACTTGAAAATGTAGTGGGATGGGCAGTTTAGTTAGATCGACATCATCGCCTTCTAAAATCACATCTTGCCAAGGCGCATCAGATACGTTCTCTACCGCTGTGTAGTTTTGACACCGCTCGCGATAGGCGAGTGGCAATTCGTCGGGTGACACGCCTACGGCAGCCGCTAGGAGTTGGCGATTACCAGTGGTGTTGGTAACAACTGAGTTATCAAAACCCTCTACATCCTCAAATAACACGACCGGGCTTTTGCCATTACGTTCGAATTCGAACACCGTCGAGGTAATATCCAGCTCGCGGCGCACTGGAGCGGTAATACGAACAAAGTCGTCGGGAAACTCGTTTTCCACCATATTGAGAAAACCGCGCAAGCTTTGGTCGGCCATCACTGCCTCTCTATTTTTCATTTTAACGTATTCCCGCATAGTAAAAGAGATCGTCGCCGCTGTCAGGGGGTATCACCCCAAATCCGACCTGATACCCAAACAAATAGCCGAAGATTTCAAACGCCAGAATTTGCCTCACGAATAAGCTTAAATAATCGGGCTGGCGACACAGGCAACCGGTCTACCACAACACCCAAATCCTGAAGTGCGTCGTTGATGGCGTTAGCAATAGCAGCCGGCGGCCCAATAGCACCCCCTTCACCAAGACCCTTTTGTCCAAAACGGGTGTAGGGAGATGGAGTTTCCATGTGATCAATCGTGATATGCGGCATTTCAGCCGCGCTTGGTAATAGGTAATCACCTAAAGTTGTGGCAAGAGGCTGGCCGTTCTCGTCATAGGGCATTTCCTCATAAAGCGCAGTGCCTAGACCTTGCGCCGTACCCCCAAAAACCTGCCCGTCAACAACCATAGGGTTGATCAGCACACCGCCGTCTTCCACGATTACGTATTTCAGAATTTCCACGTCACCAATTTCGTGATCAACAGCAACCACGCAGCCATGGGCCGCATAGGAGAAAGTTCCGCTATCTCGTACAGGTTTATACCCCTGTGTCACTTCCAAGCCTTCCGGCGGTGCGTCATCAGGCAAATCTTGAGGTTTTCGATACCAGGTGCGCGCAACATCAGCGACCGACACGGCCCCGCCGGGGCCGCGCACTTCACCGTCAGTCAAGATGGCATCATCTGTGTTGCACTGCAAAAGATGTGCGCCGATTATATTTACGCGGTGTGCCATCGTCTCACAGGCGGCAGCTACCGCGCCACCCGCCATGACAGCACAACGAGACCCCCAAGTTCCGGTAGAATATGGTGTATAGGCTGTGTCTCCGTGAACTACCTTCACTTTATTTACATCAATACCAAGTATTTCATTGGCAATTTGTGCCAATGTAGTCTCCAGGCTTTGGCCGTGAGAATGCACACCGACCCTGACCTCAAGCCCACCATCAGGTGTCAAACGTAAATAGGCCTGTTCGAAACCTGGGACCATGGGGATACCCCAACCAGAATAAACCGAAGTACCATGCGCGGCTTGTTCGCAAAAAATGGAAAATCCAACGCCTATATATTTGTCGTCCGGAGCTCGCGTCGCCTGGGCGTTACGAACTGCGTCGAGGTCAATCGCTTCGACTGCCCGGCGAAGACATTGTAGGTAATCTCCAGAATCGAAATGTTTCTTGGTAACATTTTCAAATGGCATACGTTCGGGGCCAGCCAAATTACGCAACCGGAATTCATGCGGTTCAATACCGATTTGACGAGCCAATGGATCCAATAGCGTCTCAAGTGCGAAACAAACACCGGTACGTGCAACTCCACGATACGGCAAAATAGGCGGTTTATTAGTGGCAGAGGACCACGTGCGGCATCGAAAACCGGGGAAGTCATAAGGGCCTGGCAGAATGCTCGCCACCTGAGCAGCTTCAAGACAAGCGGAAAACGGATAAGCGGAATACGCACCAGCATCGACCGTTGCTTCGCACTCCACCGCTAACAAATTACCTTTGGCATCAGCGTACGCGGTTATTTCGTAGTGATGTTCTCGGCAGTTTGCATTGGCAGCAAGTTGTTCACGTCGGTCTTCGATCCAGCAGACCGGCTGTCCGGTTTTGATGGCTATCCAGGCAAGCGCTACTTCCTCGGCGAGTAATATTCCTTTGTAGCCGAATCCGCCTCCAACGTCAGGAGCTATGACGCGAATTTGCCCTTCTTGAAGCCCCAAACATTCTGACAAACCAGAGCGAACGATATGCGGCATTTGGGTCGCAGTCGTGACCGTCAGCTGCTCCAGCCGTGTATCCCATTCAGCAAGGACACCACGCCCCTCGATAGGAGCCATGGATTGCCGTGCAGTACGAAATGTGCGCGTTACCGAGGCGACAGCCTCCGCTTTAAGCACCTCTATATCCGTCTTGCTTTCGACGAAAGTTTCGAGAAAGACGTTATCTCCCCAAGTGTCGTGAAGCTGTGGCGCTTCGGCAGCACGCGCCTGAAGCATATCGTGAACCACCGGTAGCGCTTCAATATTTAGTTCTACGGCCTCCACAAGATCTTCTGCTTCAGCACGGGTGGACGCAATGCAGGCACCTATAATTTCACCGACAAAACGTACTTTTTCGGTAGCAAAGATCGGCTGTTGTGAAGACTTGAAACCGGGAAGGCTCGAATCCGCACAAATCGCTGAAACGCCCTCAATGTCGTCCGCCACATAGACATCACCCTGGCGGCCAGTCGGTTTGACGATTTCCCTTATAATTCCATGGGCCAATGGGCTCCGCAAGAAGGCTACTTCGCGTAGACCAAACCGTTTTAGATCAGCAATAAACTCACCATTTCCACGAAGAAAGCGACTATCTTCCTTGCGACGAACGGGGACACCGACACCGCCTGATGGCGTTGGTTTCATGAGACTGACTCGTAAACTAATGGATGTCAGGAATGGACATTATCGGATTCTGTGTTTGAATTGTCATCCGGACCAAACCAACTAAATATTTAAAACTGAGCCGCACCTGGTTCCAAACCGAGTTTGACCCGACCGTAGAGCGTCCCCACGGCGTCCCAATTCATACTGATATGCTTAGCACCCGCATGAATGTCGCGCCAAGCCCGCTGAACTCTGTTGTGACCGTAGAGCCCAACCCCGCCTACAGATTCGAATAACAAATCAGCGGCTCGCGCACACGATTTTACCGCGTAGCCCAGGTCACCTTTATTTCGGGCACGCTGCGCCTGGGTCAATTCCTGACCCAACGCAATGGTGGACATGATTTCGCGGCAATCGCGCAGCACTAGCGTTTGGGCAGCATCAATGCTGGCAGAAGATTCTGCGACACGAAGTTGAATTGCGGGGTATTCAGCCATGGATTTCGGAACGCTCATGGCCGCACCTCGAGTGATACGCCCCTGTATACTGTCGACATAATCTTCCAACGCGCCTTTTGCCATGCCCATGATAGCTGCACACAAACAATTAGAAATCGCAGCAAAGAATGGGATTTTAAACAGATCACTTTGGTTAACTTTAGCGCCGGGCGGTTGACCAGATTGTGATTGTGCATGAGTTAATACGCGATGTGCGGGCACAAACAAATCTTCAATCACCAAATCGTTGCTACCAGTTCCAATTAGTCCCAACACGTCCCAGTTTTTCTCGATCCGGTAATCCCCTTTGGGTACAAGAACAAAGCCCACTTCGGTCGGATCCGACCCTTTGTCTGGAGCAAAACGGGCGCCGAGGATCATCCATTGGCAAATGTCGACACCGCTGCAAAACGACCATTTTCCAGAAAGACGGTAACCACCGTTTTCCACAATCGCAGTGCCAGTTGGCGCATAAGACGACGCTGCTAACGCACGCGGATTTTCTAACCAAACATCGTCTTGGGCTTGTTTTGGAAACAGTCCGATCTGCCACTGATGTTGTGCACCCGTAGAATAAACCCATCCAGTCGACCCACAGCCCGATGCAACCTCTATCGCAACGCGCACAAACACATCGAGACCGTGTTCAAATCCGCCATAATTTGCCGGTTGTAGGACGCGATATAGATCAGCATCTATAAAGGCATCAATCGTTTCTTGTAAAACACAGCCGCGATCCTCGGTTTCACGCTGACCTTCACGCAGTTGAGGCACGAACGCCTGCGCACGCGCAATTAGCTCGTCCGGAGATACGGGATGAATTATGGTTGACTGGCCAAGCGTCGATGCCATGTGTCCTAAACCTAAATTAAACTAATACAACAATATCATCGGCTACGGGGCCCTTCATACGCAACCGTTAAAGAATTATACGGAGTTTCTCTGTTTAGGGGCCACTGAATGATCTAATCTAAGGAAACGCAACCAATAAACAACACCAGGGAAAATTTTATCCAATGCCGTATGCCAACAACGATGGAGTAAAGCTATACTTTGAAGAGACGGGCGACGGATTTCCCATCGTGTTTGTTCATGAATTTGCTGACGATTATCGCAGCTGGAATCAACAGGTGCGTTATTTTTCTCGGCGGTATCGTTGCATAACGTATAACGCGCGGGGATACCCTCCCTCAGATATTCCCAATGATACCGACCAATATTCTCAAGCTATTGCTGCGGACGACATCTCAGCCGTGATGGCCGCAGTCGGTATCCAGCAGGCGCACGTGGTAGGTATATCCATGGGCGGTTTTGCAACACTGCATTTCGGTTTACGTCATCCAGAGATGGCACGATCGTTGACCATAGCGGCTTGCGGCTACGGTGCCGCACGTGACCAACGAGATACCTTCGCCGCCGAATCAGAGACTATAGCTACCAAATATGATGACATAGGTGCCTCTGGTGTTGCAGAATTTTATGCCAATGGCGCCTATCGGCTGCAGTTCAAAGAAAAAGACCCGCAAGGCTGGCAAGAATTTAAGGAAACGTTGGCCCAACATTCCGCAAAAGGCGCGGCCTTGACGATGCGTGGTGTCCAAAAACAGCGGCCATCGCTTTACGATCTCGAAAAGCAGCTCAAACAGATGACTATTCCCACGTTGATAATCAATGGTGACGAAGACGATTGGTGCCTCGAACCAGGACTATTTTTAAAACGAACGTTGCCTGCTGCGGGCCTCTGGATTCTTCCCAAGACGGGACATACAGTAAATTTAGAAGAACCAAGTCAATTCAACGCGGGTTTAGCGGAATTTTTTTCCATGGTGGAATCCAACCGATGGACAGAGCGTAAAAATGAAGTAGGTACTTCTGCCCTTTTATCCAATTAGTAGATTTTAGCTTACGTAAAGTGGCACGCTAAATTAATTAGGACAGCCAATGACAAGTAAACCCAATTTCCTATTTATCATCACCGATCAACAACGCGGCGACTATCTAGGATGTTACGGACATCCAGTTCTGAAAACACCAAATATTGACAGTATCGCAGCAAACGGTACGCGTTTTGATCGATTTTACGTCGCTAATCCAGTGTGCCAGCCGAACCGTGCAACATTAATGACGGGTCGAATGCCGTCTTTGCACGGTGTGCGGCATAACGGTATTTCGCTGTCCTTAAGGTCAAATACATTTGTTGATTTATTGCGTACCAACGGATACCGCACCGCCTTATTGGGTAAAAGCCATCTTCAAAATATGGAAAATCGCACACCCATTTTACAGCGTGAAGATCCGCCGCCAGGCTGTGAGTGGCCTACCGGCGAGTTCGCTGAAGCGATGAAACCGGAATTGGGTTCAGGACGTTATAACCAAGAACAACCCGAAAGCTGGAAAGATTCCCCGGACTACCGGGTCGACCTGCCCTTTTACGGCTACGAACATGTGGATCTCTGCACGCGTCACGGCGATGCGGTTGGCGGCAACTACGAACACTGGCTTCGCGAGCGACGCCCGGATGCCGATAAGCTTCGTGGTCCAGAAAATGGACTTCCCCACGATTATATCTGCCCTCAAGCCTGGCGTACGGCCGTCCCGGAAGAACTGTATCCAACCGCCTACGTGGCGGAAAAAACATTGGAATTTCTCGACCAACATACGGCGGTTGAAAAAGACAAACCATTTTTCGCCACGATGTCGCTTCCTGACCCGCATCACCCCTTTACTCCACCGGGAAAATATTGGGATATGTACAGTCCCGATGACATGTCACTGCCAGCCTCATTTAGACCTGGCAATTACACTCCACCACCACATGTAGAATGGGCGCTGGCTGCACGAGATGATGGTAGCGCAATCACAAATTCTCAAAATGCATTTGCTGTACGTGAACGCGAAGCACTAGAGGCCATGGCGTTGACCTGCGGCATGATCGCAATGATTGATGATGCGATCGGGCGCGTTCTCGAGAGACTTGAGAGGCTCGGGTTAGCAGAAAATACTGTGGTAATATTTACAGCCGATCACGGGGATTTTTTGGGGGATCACGGCCTTATGTTAAAAGGTCCCGCACATTACGAAGGCGTAACTCGCGTGCCATTTTTATGGGCGGATACCAAAGGACGCGCAACCCTCGGCGAATGTACAGCACTCGCCGGAACAATTGATATCGGTGCAACTATTCTAGACCGTGCGGGAGTTGCACCTTTTAACGGCTATCAGGGCCGCAGCTTAATGCCGCTCATCGACGGCGAGATGGACAAAGTTTACGACTCGGTTCTGATTGAGGACGATCAGCAGCGCACTTATTTCGGGTACAATCAGCCGCCACGGATACGGACGCTGGTGACGAAACGCTGGCGCATGACCATGAGCCATGGTGTTACTTGGGGCGAACTTTACGATCTAGAGAACGACCCAGACGAAATAATCAATCTTTGGGATGATGACGCCCACGCTACGATCCGGGGGGAATTGATGGAGACGCTTGCTCGCCGTCAGATGGAGCTCGTCGATCGCAGCCCGCTACCCACAACCGTGGCGTAACCCGGAATTTGAAAGATCGAGGAGACCTTTAGTAACCGTTTTAGCCATTGGTGGCGTGACAATTTAACACCTATGGGATAACCTGCGCATGTTGCATAAAGAGCATTTGGGCATGGCGATACCAAGGCGACGGCCGCAGGCTAAAACAGATATTTCTGAAATTGAGCGCATTTGCGTTGAAAAGGGCATGAGAATGACCGAGCAGCGCCGCGTTATCGCTCAAGTTTTATCTGATTCAACCGATCACCCGGATGTTGAACAGGTATATCGTCGCGCATCGGAATTAGATTCGAGAATTAGTATCGCTACAGTTTACCGAACCTTGCGCTTATTTGACGAAGCAAACGTTATTGACCGTCTTGAATTTGGCGATGGCCGTGCACGTTATGAAGTTTCCGATGACAGCTCACCCCATCACCACCTCATAGATATGAAGACGGGCAGAGTTCTCGAATTTGAAAATGACGAGCTAGATAAAATCAAAAATGACATAGCGGACAAACTTGGCTATGAGCTGGTGGGCCACCGGGTGGAGTTGTACGGCATGCCGAAAACCGGTAACGATGATACGTAACTGTTAATAACGGTGTAACCCTATTCCTTCAGGCGGCGAAAAACATTATCGTCTCTGGGTCGCATTCATCCACACAACGGGTCCTAAACCCGCAATCACAATGACTAGTGCAGCTAAGGCCGCTTCTTCGAGTAACTCGTCTTTAGCAAACTGATAGACGTAGGTGGACAGTGTCTCGAAGTTGAATGGTCGCAGTAGCAGCGTCATCGGCAGTTCTTTCATAACGTCTACAAACACCAGCAAACCACCAGCTAGCATGGATTTACGAAGAAGGGGTGGAACCAATTTCAGCATGCTACTTGTAAACCCACCACCTAGCAAAATTCCTGCGCTCATTATGTTGGGTGACACGCGGTTTATGCCCGATGTAATTGCGCCGTAACCGATCGCTTGAAACCGGACAACATAGGAAAATATTAACAACCCAACACTGCCAATTAGAAATCCAGTAAATGGAATTCCGAGTATGTATTCGTAAATTAACTGGAGTGTCGCATCGACCCCTCCTGAAAACGACACAACACCGATAGCCAGTACGACACCGGGAAAAGCGTAACCCGTCGCCGATACCATTCCCAATATCTTAAGAATTGGATGTCGTTTATATGTCACAACTAAAACCATAGTGGTTGCGGTAACCACAACGGCGATCGCTGCCGCTCCCGCCACGAGCAAGGAATTAATTGCGCTCATGATCAACGCATTCGAATCGGAAATAGCCAATCCCTGAAGGACAAAGTTCAAAAGTACACCAACAGGAATGCAAAAACCCAAAATTATTGGTAATAGACAAATCGTTAAACATATCGATGCACCCCGCCAGGAGGTAGCTTTTGGTGGTATGGGAGTAGTGGGTTGACCGGTAGCCCAATAACGTTGTCGAGATCGTGCAACTCGTTCGATATAAAGTAAGGCTAGAATAAAAATAAAAGCCACGGCCGCAATTTGAGCTGCGGCAGTCAGGTTATTCATTCCCAGCCAAACGTTGAAAATTCCAAGTGTTAATGTCTCAACCGCAAAGAACTCCACCGTTCCAAAATCAGAAACGACTTCCATTAGCACTAGTGCCAGCCCGGCAACGATCGCTGGTCGCGCCAATGGAAAGTCTACGGTAAATGAAAAGTTGCGATTATGGATACGGGCTACTTCGTAGAAAGATGATGGGGTAAGACGAAATGCAGTGCGCGCCATCAGGTAGACATAAGGGTATAGCACCGCGGCCATTACGAGAATGGCACCTCCCATAGATCTAATTTCCGGGAACCAATAGTCTCGAGCGGAGCGCCATCCAAAAAACTCTCTTAAAAATACTTGGATTGGCCCAGCGTATTCGAGAAAATCGGTATAGGTATAGGCGATTATATATGCGGGTACAGTCGCAGGCAGCAGTAACATCCATTCAAGGATCTTACTGCCGGGGAATGTGTATCGAGATACCACCCAAGCAGTACTAAGGCCAAAAATCAGGCTCACTACGGCAACGCCCAGCATAAGCAACAACGTATTAATCACGTACCGGGGAAACACGGTTTCCATTAAGTGGGGCCATAAGCCACCACTATCACCAGTTGCGACATAAAATATGGCGATAAACGGGCCGATCAGAGCAAGAGAGAAAAAGAGGGTCGTCAGAGACCAACCGCTAATACGGTCGCTTGCGACAAAGCGCAATTTCAAAGCCCGAGCAATTACCATTCAACCCGATCGATGATACGCTGCGCTATTGGCGCTAGAGTCGCAATGGTACCAATGGGCAGGGCATCTTCCCTAAAGGATCCCCAGGATCGAACTTCAGCACTTGCGTCAGCAGACGGGTTGATTGGAAATTCGTAATTTATTTGACCATAAAGCTTCTGAGCGGTCTTTGAGGTGAGAAACTCAAGCAATTTGGTGGCCATACCTTTGTTCTTCGAATATCGCGCTACACCTCCACCGGAGATATTGACATGGTTGCCCCGATCTTTTTGATTTGTAAACACAATTCGAATGGCTTTAGCCCACTCGCGTTGGGCCGGTATTTTTGAAGCCTTTAGCTTGCCGTAGTAATAGCTATTGATGATTGCGACATCACAAACACCTTCGTATATGGCCTTGACTTGGGCCCTGTCATTCCCCTGTGGTCGTCGGGCCAAATTAGAGACTAGCCCGCGAGCCCAATCCTCAGCGGCTTTTTTGCCGTGTGCCGCGATAATAGAAGCAAGCAGGGCCCGGTTATATACGTGACTCCCTGGGCGGCTGCATACTCGCCCCTTCCATTTCGGTTTAGCCAAATCCTCAATGCGTTCGATGTCTGAGA
Source organism: uncultured Rhodospirillaceae bacterium (assembly GCA_964479475.1). GTDB lineage: Bacteria > Pseudomonadota > Alphaproteobacteria > MPNO01 > UBA2964 > JAQBTY01. The sequence continues at coordinate 46,700 of CAYZMI010000008.1, forward strand.
CTTTAACCCGGTCTCTCGCAATAGCCACGATCCTTGCACGCTTTGACAAACCAAACCAATGATTGTCCTTATCCCTGAGGTGCGATGGAATGTTTGTTTCGAGTATATTCGAGCGCACCTGTGCGAATAATTTTTTATCGGCGTAGGCATAAAGCCGGCCGATATCGACTGTCAGCACCACATCGGCCGGGCTTCGTGACCCTTCTGCTTGTAAACGTTGCACTAAACCTTTTGAAGCAAATACTACATTGACCTTGATACCGAATTGTTTCTCAAATTCTCTCAGAAACGGTTTGATTAGAAAGGGCTGGCGATGTGAATAGACGTTTAGCTCATCTGAATTTGCTTTTACGGATAATCCAGCCAGCGCAGCGAACGTGGCCAATGGAATGAAAGTAAATTTTGC
>CAYZMI010000008.1:47205-49182 GCA_964479475.1 uncultured Rhodospirillaceae bacterium
AAAATTCCCTCCACCGGATGGGTCCGGTAGACGGTGAAAGGTGTAAGGGTCTCTGCCGTGTGGTGAGTTTTATGAAATGACCAAAGAGCTGGAACTCGATGCAACGCGAGATGGACACCAAATCGCGAAAAATCGTCATATACAAAGATAAAAACCGTGTAGAAGACGGAAACCAGCCAAATTGGGGTTGTGGACAGGCCCGCGGCACTGGCACTGAAATTTTCAATTAGCCAAAAATACAAAAATGTCGTTACAGCAATTTTGGAAACAAGCGCTGGCACAACAAGCAACATAATCGCTCGGTTGATGAGCATAAGTTTGTAATCCGCCTTGGCCGATGCGGAGAACCAAATATTCCGTGCAAAAAGATTATTGACACCATTGGCTAAACCCTGCCGCCAAGTGCCTTGCGACACCTTGACGCTCCAAGCCAACCCCAAGATAAAGGCCAATAATAGGTAGGTAGCCGATACGCGTTTTTGGGGGTTAACAAACGAGTCGATCAGCTCAGGCACATAGTCCTGACTAATCCAGTCCCAAACCATCCCTTTTCCTCAAATGTTCAAATACTAAAACGACCGCCCATTATTGTTTGTGGGCGGTCGTTTTATTTTGCGATGATCAGTCATTCTCCGAAGCGCTACCACTGCCCAGCTTTTTGATCATTTCTGCCATGCTTGACAACTGGTCGTTCTTCCGCGCTTTCACTCCAAACTTGTCGACCATGAGCTTCTGGATTTTCAACATGTGCACCATATACTCATTGATACCTGAGGACTGATCTTTAACGTAATTGCCCTTGCTATCAATATCGACCACCTGGCTCGAATTTAATAAGACGGGACCATATCCGATCAATCGGTTTAATCGCACAGCCGTTTCACCTAGGTTCTCCTTGCCTGTCTGTAGCGATAGGCTGAAGCCCTTCAATTCACCCCAATGCTTGATGTATTTTTTCAATAACTTGCCGGTGTTGCCCTTGGCTTCCATGACGGCCTTGATCTTGGTCAAATCTTTGTAAACAGAACCCGCATATTTGAACACCGATTCGGCAAGTGTTTTCTGCCAGTTCGACCCAATGACTTTTGCATACCCACGCAATCGGGAACGTTGCGTATCGGTCAATACCGCACCATTGGCTGCGACAATAACTTTGCGGCCTTCCAAAAAGGCACGGGTGATATTTTTGATATAGCTGGTTTTCTTGGATCGGTCATAGCTTGCAGCGTAGTAAGCAGGCGCAAATACCATTTCCTTATAAAGATCAATTTTTCCGTCTTGATTATAGTCAGCGCTGACGACCCCTTTCTTTTTTCGTTTGGCAATGTTGTAGAGATCGCCCGCCGACAATTTGAGCCCGTGGGCGGGTACGCCAAAATAGCCAAACGCTTCGTCCCAGGAATGTTCCTTACCGGTATAGGCCGCACCTTTTTTATAGGGCTTATTGTTAGGCTTTTTAGTCGCACTTAGTTTTTCATCGAGATAATTATCTACCGCTTGATTGTAGAATACGGCGCCCATGATGAATTTTGAGATTAGTTGCGGATAGTTGTATCCATTTTGTATGTCTACACCCTTCTTGGCCGTCGAAGCCCTATCGATCCAAAATTTTATTAGCTCCTGGCCGTCCATGTTGTTGGGCATCCCCGAGACCATACCCCTGTAGGTCTTTCCGGAAAGGTTTTTACCTTTGCTGATTTGGTCGACGACAGTTTGCTTGACGAGAAAAGGCCCTTTCGATTGCGGAGCAACTATTGCACGGCCCTTTGTCTTACTTGCGTAATAAGACATCATCTGATTTTTTAGTTTCGGATTAGGATTACCGTTACCTTTACCGGCCAATTTTTTGAGCGAGTCATGTAATACATGGCGAGCAATTTGCCCTGTATATGATACGGAATTGGTTTTGGTACCCGTATACCCTTTTACGGTTACAGGAAATTTACCATAAACTTGGTCGCTTGCCGCAGCATGACT
>CAYZMI010000008.1:49282-53112 GCA_964479475.1 uncultured Rhodospirillaceae bacterium
TTTTGAACGTCAATAGAACTGCCAGAACCAGCTAGATAGTCATTGAGCGATTGCGCCAACAGCCACGATGTTTCGACTAACTCGTCGACGCCGCCTGGTTGAACTAGCTGATGGGCAAAATATCGAGCTATGGCCCGTTCGTGTCGTCGACACGAGCCAATCATGAAGATCAAAAGCACCTCATCAACGGAAAGGCATTTGCATTGCGGCTCATGGTGATAAATATCGCGGTTAGGGTGGGTCCGCAGCGTATCAAACATGGTAATGAGGTTAGACAATGCATTCTTTCCATTGGTTGGTCCAAGCTCCCGCAAAAATCTATCCCAGACCGCATTTATATGAGGCTTATCTGGATTGCGACTACCTATCGCCCAACATCGAAACGCCCAGACAAAGAATTTTTCCGTCGGCTCAATATCGTCTAATCCATTTGGCCACACGGTGGAGTCTGCAAAGTTGTAGTTTGTCGCCATAGTTTTTCCTTATTTATTCCTTCCTCATTCTGATCACGTCGGTCACGGAAGGTATGGGAATTGGACCGACAACACCGGGATCAGCACCACTTGCCAAAGCATATGACAAACCATCTAAAATATTGGCGGTACGTTCGCGCCCCTCCCTTGCTATCATCCGGGCAATCGCGACGTTCAGTAATGCATTAGGAATACATCGCCTTTTTGTCATGGGCAGATCTTGTTCTACAAATTCGACAGTGCTGTCGATGAACACCGTTGTATCTTGGATCATGGCGATTTCATCCTTGTCGTCGGACATACCTATTTCTTTCCAATTTGGATACTTCAATCTGACATTCTCTGCTTATGCCTCGCATTATCATATATGGAAGCCTACCGCTGATAATCATTCTTATTCTGAATTGAGCATTAAGCATTCGTTAACTGCCCACCTTATTAGCTATTCAGATGCTGCAAGACATTTTCTGGGGCGGAAACGCCGTAGGGGTCTTCGGATGAATTATCTTTGTAGCCGGGCTCCTCAAACCATGTTTCGATGAGCCCATCGTTAATTATTGCGGCATATCGCCAAGAACGCATTCCAAACCCAAGATTGTCCTTAGAAACCAGCATCCCAATTTTGCGTGTAAATTCCCCCGATCCATCTGGTATGAGTTCTACATTCGAGATGGAAAGATGGCTCGCCCAGGCATTCATTGTGAATGCATCATTAACAGACATACAATAAATCGCATCAATCGAAAAATTCTTGAATTCCTGAAAGAGTTTTTCAAATCCCGGAAGCTGATAAGTTGAGCAGGTTGGTGTAAAGGCACCAGGCAAGGAAAATAAAATCACCTTTTTGTGTGAAAAATATTCTTCGCTGGTGCGGTCCTGCCACCTATAGGGGTTGTCATCGGCCACATTTGCATCCCGCACTCGAGTTTTAAAGGTAACTTCAGGAACTCTATCTTTGACCATTTTTTCTACCCCCATTTTTAATTTATTGTACAAATATTATTGCGAATGACTCGCATTATTGTTAGAAACATAATCGTAATAAGAACTATTCGCAACTATATTTGTTAATAAAGTACGGGAGGGGGCGGCGATGGCTGACCAAACGGTAGATGCTGAAGATCTAGCAAGACGCAACATTGTTGCGGAAGAAGCAAGTGCTCGAGATATCGCTCATCTCACATTCGATGGCCGTATCACAATTTGGTCATTTCGAATGATCCTACGTGATGAAACATCAGCCTTGCGCGTTCAAGGCCAGTTTTATCGAGTGCTTTCTCCTAAATCAGCCCGCATTGCCTATGACGCTCTGAACACCATTATCATGACTATCCAAAAATTTGGGCGGAAGTCGTTGGGATTTCATAGTCTCTACAATACCGCCATTTCACCCGACGAAAACCTACTGTTGGAGTTGTTCAACGCCAGTCGCAATGAGACACCGGAACTTACATATCAATTAGCCGCTAATTTAGTAGGCCAGAAGCATACAAAATTTCTCACCCAAGCAGTCAAAATGTTCATAATCGCTCTGAACTCCCGAAATTCAAATTCAACCTTGATCAATGACGATGCACCAACCGTATCAATTCACTAGAATTTTTGGATGGGTTCAGAAGCGATAAATGGAAATATTCGGGGACCTAGGAGCCCTTTTTAACCCTTGGTTCAGACATTCTAAATTGGCTGAATATGATCAAACCCAAATGCCTAAAGGGGCTGGCTTATTCTTCCTTACGGAAATGCATGATGCCCCAAGCAAGATATCCGTCGTCGGCACCGGCAACCCAATGGGAGAGGCCTCTCAGCATGTTGTCAACGTAGTTCTGACCCGAAAGTTGAACGGCTTCGTCATATCGAGCCTGTAATTCCTCGCCAATCCGAGCGTAGTGGGTTCTGAATTGGTTCAACTTCGGCTGCACAGAAACCTCGCTAAAACCCCTTCTTGTGAGTTCTTTTCTGTAGAAAGTGAATGATCCTAAGGTTTCCAGGTGGATGCGATTTAGAACCGGTTGCAACACGCCGTCGGGGCAGTCGTCTGCCTGCATAGGATCCGTAAAGATAAAATCACCGCCCGGTTTTAGGACTCTGGCGATTTCGTCGAGTACCCTGTTTCGATCACCGGAATGGAGGATGGCGTCTTGGGACCAAACGACATCGTAAATGCCGTCGGGCGCCGGCACCTCCTCAAAACTACCGTAAACGACGTTAAGCAAGTCTGTTAATCCAGCGGTCAAATTTTTTTGTTGATTAAGCGCATTTTGGGTCTGACTCAAATTAAGGCAGTCTACGTGACAGTTGGTTTCAGACGCTAAATATCGGGCTGAGCCGCCATATCCCGACCCTAGATCGATAACCTTCGAATGCGCACCCAGGCCTTTTAATTGTGCTGCCATTGTCACGGTCGTTCGATGGCTTGCCTTGGCGATTTTCTCATCGGGCGTAGCGTAGAGTCCGATATGAATGTCTTCGCCACCCCAGAAGTTCTTATAAAATTCATCTGCTTCGATGGAGTCGTAGTATTCTTCGGTTTTGGCAATACCGGCAGAGTGGGCACTAGACATCGTGACACTCTTTCTCGGCTACATGTATAAGGAAGTCGGGGTCGTTATCGTTATATGTCTCCTGAAAATCGCCGAAGGTCTTGATTTCCTGAAACCCGACTTCGCACATTAGCTTACGGGTGTAGGTCTTCCGCAGTGGGAACATATTCAGGTGAAATACTGAGCCGTCCGAAAAGGAGTAACGGAACCGAGCGAGGCCATCGTCCACGTATTCCGGCTCCGCCAAAACGCTCTCGCCGCAGTAATAATATTTATGTTTCGACGAAAAACCGTTATCCAGGATGCTGTCGTAGTTCCGTTGGTCGAGGATCAAGATGCCGTCCCATTTGAGCGCCGCATAAAACTCTGCTAACACCCGACGTCGGTCCATCTCATCATGTAGATGAGTGAAGGAATTACCCAGGCAAATGATGGCATCGTACTTCTCGTGAACGTCTTTGCTAAGCCAGCGCCAGTCCGCGTGGACCGTATGGAGATTCAAGTTTCGAATGTCGGCGTTCGTGAGGGCTTTGGCCAGCATCTCGGAATTGCCGTCAGCGCTGGTGACGTCGAACCCAGCTTTCAACAACTGGATCGAGTGGAACCCCGTCCCCGTCGCCACATCCAAGACCTTGTGCTTGCCCCGGGTTTTAAGGGTATCTATGAAGAACTGACCCTCGTTTTCAGCACGGGCGTCCCAATCGATCAGTTCATCCCATTTTTCCACAAATGACTGAACGAATTCCTTTTGATAAACAGCAGTATCACGAGCTTCTATGGGGTTGTCCCCATGGTCTTGTCCATTTCCAACTTG
>CAYZMI010000009.1:0-4234 GCA_964479475.1 uncultured Rhodospirillaceae bacterium
ACTGCTAATGTTGATCCGGGCGAATATGTGATGCCAGCGCTTGGTGTTTATGCCGTGCGGGTTGGAATTGTCGATGGGGCCCGTACAGAATGGCGCAATGGCGTAGCAAACGTTGGGCGCCGCCCCACTTTCGATGGAGAAGGCATCACAGTAGAGGCCCATCTATTCGATTTCCAAGGCGATTTATATGGCAAGGTTTTAAGGGTTTGTTTTGTTGATGCACTCAGATCTGAATTGAAATTCGATGGTATAGAAGCTATTCGAAATCAAATTGAAAAAGACTGTCTCCAAGCGCGAGCGATGTTGGAAGCGCACTTGAAAGCTGGAGAGGCGGTTTACTGACTACGGCGTATAAAGAAGATAAGAGTTAGAATGAGTAACGATTACAAGTCGACAGTATTTTTGCCAAAGACTGATTTTCCTATGCGCGGGTCTTTGCCCGAACGCGAGCCGGAGATATTGGCTAGGTGGGAAGGGCTGGATCTCTATCGAAGGCAACGCGAAGCTGCAGAAGGCAGAACAAAATTCATTCTGCATGATGGCCCGCCTTACGCGAACGGCAATTTGCACATTGGTCACGCCCTTAACAAAATTCTAAAAGATGTAATCAATCGGTCACAGCAAATGTTGGGCCGTGATGCAAACTACGTTCCTGGCTGGGATTGCCATGGGTTGCCCATTGAGTGGAAAATTGAAGAAAAATATCGCAAAGATGGCAAAAATAAAGATGAAATTCCAATAAATGACTTTCGAAGTGAATGCCGCAAATTTGCTGAACATTGGGTGGATGTGCAGAGTGAAGAGTTTATTAGGCTCGGTGTCGTTGGGGACTGGAAAAACCCGTATTTGACCATGAGTTTCCAGGCTGAGGCGCAGATCGTCCGAGAGCTTGGAAAATTCTTGATGAATGGTGGGCTATATCGCGGAGAAAAGCCAGTTATGTGGTCTCCAGTGGAAAAAACTGCGTTGGCTGAGGCAGAAATTGAATACCATGATCACAAGTCAACCCAGATTTGGGTCCGTTTTCCGATCATTAAATCTAATTTAGACATATTAGTTGGCGGCGGAGCTGTGATTTGGACGACAACTCCTTGGACAATTCCCGGTAACCGCGCTATCGCGTATGGTTCAGACCTTGACTATTTAGTTACAGAAGTCAAATCCGTTGTTGATGGCTCAGCGGTTAAACCAGGTGACAAGCTACTATTTGCAGCCGATTTGCAGGCAAGTGTTTTGAACGTGGCTGGGGTAAGCGACGCAGCCGTTCTTTCTCATTTGTCGGGCAGCGATCTTGAAGGGACTGTTTGCCAGCATCCTTTGGCTAATCAGGGGTATAATACCTTTGATGTTCCAATGTTGCCGGGAGAACATGTTACTGATGAAGACGGGACAGGGCTTGTTCATACTGCACCAGGACATGGTATTGAGGATTTTCTTGTTGGGCAAAATTTTGATTTGGAAGTCCCGCAAACCGTTGGTGATAATGGAGTTTTTTTTGAACACGTGCCGCTATTTGCGGGTATCCATGTTTTTAAGGCCGATGCACATGTGGGGGAAGCGTTAGCACAGGAGGGTAATCTCTTATCTCGCGATACATTGGTCCATTCGTATCCACACAGTTGGCGGTCTAAAGCTCCCCTAATCTTTCGTACCACACCACAATGGTTCATTTCGATGGAAAACAACGATCTGCGTGAAAAGGCGCTCGCTTCCATTGAAAATACGGCATTTTATCCATCGACTGGACGAAATAGGCTACACGGTATGGTCGGCAACCGACCTGACTGGTGCGTGTCGCGACAGCGAGCCTGGGGATCGCCAATTACAGTTTTTTGTAATAAAGAAACCGGGGAACCATTGCGCGATCAGGGTGTGATTGACCGCATCGCAGATGCAGTTGAAAAAGAAGGTCATGATTGCTGGTTCTCAAGCACACCTTCAAGATTTCTTGGCGAAGATTATGATCCAGACAAATTCGAGCAGGTCACAGATATTTTGGACGTTTGGTTCGATTCGGGCTCAACACACAGTTTTGTTTTGGAAGTTAGAGATGATCTAAAGTGGCCTGCTGATTTATACCTCGAAGGCTCAGATCAACATCGTGGCTGGTTCCATTTGTCTTTGTTGGAAGCTTGCGGCACAAGAAATCGCGCACCGTTTGACGGCGTTTTGACACATGGGTTTGTCCTTGCGGAAGAAGGCGTGAAAATGTCCAAATCCACTGGTAATACCGTTGCGCCACAAGATATCATTAAGCAGTACGGTGCTGATATCTTGCGGATCTGGGTCGTGGCTTCCGACTATTCTGAAGATCTAAAAATTGGTCCGGATATTCTGAAACACCAATCAGATGCCTATCGACGGCTCCGAAATACTCTTAGATATCTACTTGGTAACCTAAATGGATTCGATACTACGGAGCGCATCGAGGTTACTGACATGCCGGAGTTGGAACGTTTTATTCTCCACCGTGTGAGTGAATTGGATGAATTGGTTAGGCGATGCTGTGAAAACTTTGACTTCCATGCATTATTTACTCAATTGCATAATTTCTGTGCTGTTGAGTTATCGTCGTTCTATTTCGATGTCCGAAAGGATGTACTTTATTGCGATGCGTTCGATGATCCGACACGTCGTGCCGCTCGAACGGTCCTCGATACGTTGTTTTCATGTCTAACAGCTTGGTTGGCGCCCATCATTTGCTTTACCGCGGAGGAAGCTTGGCATACGCGATACCCAGATCAGAAGGAAACGGATAGCGTACATTTGCGTCTATTTCCTGAAATTCCAGACGAATGGCGAGACGATATATTAGCTAAAAAATGGCAGCGCATAAGAATGTTGCGACGGGTGGTAACCGGCGCTCTAGAAATAGAACGTACGGCCAAACGTATTGGGTCCAGCCTCGCTGCGGAAGCGGTGATTTATGCCGCTCAAGAGGACCACACTATGTTTAAAGAGTTGGATGCGGCTGATATCTTCATTACATCTGGAGCTCGTTTTTCGGATGATGAGGCGCCACCCGGGGCGTTTTCGTTACCGGAGGTCGATGATGTTCATGTCGCTATCTTGCCGGCTTCTGGAGACAAATGTTCGCGCTGTTGGAAAATTTTGCCTGAGATTGGAGCTATGGGCGGTCATGCAGAGCTTTGTGGTCGCTGTGCAAATGTAGTCGATAGTGCAAAGGTGTTGTAATCACCATATATGCAAAATTGTGAAAAATTTGACGCCATTTAAATGGGGATGCCTTGCGGCTGCTTTAGTATTGATCGTCGACCAAGCGACCAAATGGTTGATTTTATCGGTCTTGATGAACCCGCCACAACGGATTCCAATTACCGATTTTCTCAATTTGGTCCTTGTTTTTAATCGGGGTGTAAGTTTTGGGATGTTGAGTGAGGGGCCTAATTGGGTTGCAATCGCCCTCATGATTTTTGCTATCGTTTTATCTGCTGCTTTATGCGTATGGATGTGGCATGCGGATAAATTATTGCTCGGAATAGCGCTTGGATTGGTCGTTGGTGGGGCGATTGGCAATGTAGTTGATCGGATTTTGCATGGTGCAGTTGTTGATTTTGTTGATTTCCATGTGGCTGGTTATCACTGGCCGGCGTTTAATGTGGCCGATTCCGCTATCACGTTGGGAGTTGTTATTTTGATCTTTGATTCCTTGAAATCTAAACCGGCAAAACCGTAGTATTAATGACTAAAGTGGGTTTGTTATGAGCCATATGGGTTTTTGCCGTTACAGAACGTTCCTGTTGATTGCGGGTTTAATACTTTGCTCCGCTTGTGAGCAGACGCGAAATGTAATCGGCCTGGACAAACAACCGCCGGATGAGTTTGCCGTCGTAACTCGAGCTCCGCTGAGTGTTCCTCCGGATTTTGGATTGCGCCCGCCTATCCCCGGTGCGCAACGACCACAGGAAAAAACAGTCCGAAATGAAGCTCGAGAAATATTATTACGCAGTTCTAAATTACAACAACAAGAGGTAGTACGAAAAGCCGTTCAATCCGGAAAATTATCAACCGGTGAGGCCGCACTTTTGTCCAGCGCTGGTGCGCTCGGGATCGATCCATCCATCCGCACCGTCGTCAACCGCGAAAGTAGCGCACTTGTGGAAGCCGAGGAAAGTTTTTTAAACAAAATTTTCTTTTGGCAAATGGTCGATCCCCCTGGCTCCGCCGTTGATCCGGACAAAGAATCCCGACGATTGCGAGAAGCGCAAGCGAG
>CAYZMI010000009.1:4334-7004 GCA_964479475.1 uncultured Rhodospirillaceae bacterium
GTTCCGGTCATTGAAAGGAAACAGCGCGGAATTCTTGAAGGGATTTTCTAATCCAATCTTTTTAGCTTGGATGCTGCACGCCGAGTTGTCACTACATCCACAATAAACTGACCCTGTTTAAAAAATTACGGGTCGATAGAATTAGTTAAAAATTCTGCAGACATTGGCTTCTTTAAGCGGAGATAAATAATTGAAGATTTTTAGGGGGGGCTTTGTCAGCCTGTCGGTCACTGTAATATTATTTCTCCAAATTGGCGATGCTACCCAGGCTAGGGTGTTCGATCCAAAATCCTTTATGTTGTCCAATGGTATGCAGGTGGTCGTTGTCACTAACGAACGTGCACCGGTTGTGGTCCATATGGTTTGGTACAAGGTTGGTGCTGCTGATGAACCTATTGGTAAATCCGGCATCGCGCATTTTTTGGAGCATTTAATGTTTAAGGGAACCAAATCTGTTCCCCCTGGAGAATTTTCAAAAATCATTGCACGTAATGGCGGAATGGATAACGCTTTTACATCTCAAGATTACACCGCTTACTTTCAAAAAGTTGCTCGCAACAAGCTCGAGTTGGTGATGAGGCTCGAAGCTGATCGCATGACAAACCTTACATTGACAGATAAAGAGGTTCTGCCCGAGCGCGATGTCGTCTTGGAGGAGCGCCGTTCAAGGACGGACAACGATCCTGGTGCACAACTTTATGAAGCATCTCGTGCTGCCCTTTTCATAAACCATCCATATAGATTTCCTGTAATTGGTTGGAAGCATGAAATCGCGGCCCTAACAACTAAAGACGCAATTGATTTCTATCGGAAGTACTATGTTCCAAACAACGCAATTCTAATTGTCGCCGGTGATGTTACTGTGGAACGGCTTAAACCGCTTGCCGAGAAATTCTATGGCGTCATTGAACGGGGTCCAAGAATTTTGCGCAAACGTCCGTCCGAGCCACCCCAACTGGCCGCACGCCGGTTGGAGATGAAAAATGCTCGTGTCGGACAACCGAACTGGTCCCGTTACTACACCGCGCCGAGTTACCGGTTGGCTAAGGGCAACGAGGCTTATGCGTTGCAAATATTCAGCAAAATTATTGGTGGTGGCACAACATCTCGGCTATACAAGAAATTGGTTGTTGAGATGGGAATTGCTGTTTCGGCAACTGCATGGTTTAACCCAGATCAGCTTGATTTGGGGAGTTTCGGCCTAGCATTTTCACCGAGTTCTGGTGTTACCTTAAAAACCGTTGAAAATGCTTTATCGGACGAAATTGAGAAATTTCTAAAGGATGGCATCACCGTCGACGAAGTGGCTCGTGCCAAGAAGACGCTAGTTGCTAGAGCAGTTTATGCCCTTGATTCTCTTGGTACTGCGCCCAATATCATTGGCCGTGCGCTGGCGACCGGCCGTACACTCGAAGATATTGAGTCATGGCCGGAGCGGATTAAAGCGGTAACGGTAGATGACGTTAACAGAGCTGCAAGAGAAACACTAATAGAGCGCCACTCTGTCACCAATATTCTTAGGCCTTTAGATCGAAATATGGACTAGGGCATGGGTTCACCCTCAAATCTGCGAATTCGTTTTTCAGCTGTGCTTACCATTATTTTCGCGTTTATAGTATTACTGCCCCCCTCGTGGGCCATCAATATCCAACGTGTACAAAGCCCTGGTGGGATTGAGGCTTGGCTCGTAAAAGATGCGTCAGTACCAGTAATTTCTTTTAGTTTTTCATTTCGCGGAGGAGCTTCGGCTGATCCCAAGGGCAAAGAAGGTCGTGCTGAGATGGTGTCCGGTTTACTCGACGAAGGTGCGGGTAATCTAACGTCACAAGAATTCCAGTCGTCGCTGGAAAATATAGCCGCTAGAATTGGGTTCACCGCATCCACAGACCGATTTAGCGGAACTCTTAGAACACTTTCAGCCAATAAGGATGAAGCTTTTCGATTGCTGGCACTAGCGATAGAAAAGCCGCGCTTCGATCCAAAACCCGTAAAACGAATTCGTGGGCAGATGATAGCAGGGTTGAAAGCGGTTCTTCAGGATCCCAACGCAATTGCAACTCGGACGTGGTACAAGACGGTATTCCCCAAGCATCCGTATGGTCGACCAAACAGCGGCACCATTGATTCTGTCAAGTCGGTTACGGTCCTTGATCTCAAGAGCTTCGTCACAAACTACTTTGTTCGTAAGTCTTTGATTGTGGGTGTTGCGGGGGATATTACCGCAGAGGACCTTCGCCAACGGCTCGATCAAATTTTCGGCAGTTTACCTGTCGATGCAGCAGCAGAAGCGATTGAAGATGTGATGCCAGCTGGCGCTGGTCGGCAGTTGATTGTTAAACGCGAGATACCTCAAAGTATTGTTATGTTCGGCCACGGGGGTATCGCCCGAACTGATGCAGATTGGTATCCCGCTTATATTATGATGCGTGTTTTAGGTGCTGGTGGATTTTATTCTCGTCTGAACGAAGAAGTGCGTGAGAAACGGGGGCTTGCTTATTCCGTCTACAGTTACCTCAATCCATTGGATCATGCTGCGTTGATTATGGGTGGTGTTGCGACGGCTAATGCGCGCGTTGAGGCTTCGTTAAAAATAATTAAGGCTGAGTGGAATCGTATGGCGACCAACGGCATTACGAAAAATGAGCTCGCGTCGGCCAAGACATACATCAA
>CAYZMI010000009.1:7104-31554 GCA_964479475.1 uncultured Rhodospirillaceae bacterium
TGGCGACCAACGGCATTACGAAAAATGAGCTCGCGTCGGCCAAGACATACATCAACGGATCTTTTCCTTTGCGTCTCGATTCTAGCCGTCGAATTGCCGGAATGCTGGTTACCGTCCAAATAAACAAACTCGGCATCGACTATTTAAATAGGCGCAGCGGGCTGATGAATATGGTTACCGTTGACGATGTTAAACGCGTCGCGAAACGATTACTCAAAGCGAACGACCTAACAATAGTTATAGTTGGCAAGCCCCAGGGCCTCACTTCTACGCCGTAATTGGGCGTCGAGTGCTTTAAAATATGCCCTTTCGGATCAAATTAAATCCGATCAGGAGCAACAAAATCCAAAGGCAGGTTCGAAACTTTTCCTCGGAGACTTTGTCCCGAATCCATTGACCTGATGCCATACCCAGATAGGCTGGAATCACGGCGAGAGCCGACATTGGCAGTGTTTCGCTGTTTAACCCGTTCTCTAGGGCAAAAGCGATTCCCATAATTGTGCCTGTGAATAGGAAATTAATGCCAACTGCTTGCACGAAGACGTCCTTAAGCATTCCCAGTGCCTGATAGTAAATGATAACTGGCACACCAATGGATCCAGTAGTTCCTGCAAGCAAACCCGAGCAAAGTCCGACAAGGGGCGAAAGGGCCGATTGGAATTTTTTCGGTACTGTCAAACGGATAGTGTAAAGGTTGATCAACGAATAAGCTGAGATAACTATACCCAGGACGCACAGTAAGTAGGAAAGATCGACGCGGAAAAGTAGGGCGGCGCCTGCCCATACTCCGATGGTGGCGGTAATTAACATAGGCCAATATCTCTGAAGGATTTCTTTGAAGCGACCGCCACGAAGCGCTTGAATAATATTAGTGACAACTATTGGGATCACTAGCAGCGGGACGGCCAAACGCAAATCGATCACCAACGTCATTAATGCAATTGACGTCAAAGGCAAGCCAACACCAACAACCCCTTTTACAACACCGCCAAAAAAAAAAGCTAATGTGACGGAGATAAGTATAAATTGGTCCACGGCAATGATCCCATATTAAGCCATGTTGAATTAGACCGTAATTGTGGGTCTGTCGAGAGGCCCATATCTTGGTAATAATGAAATGTTATCCACTGAGCGTTTTTATGATTCGGAGGCTTAGGCTAATCTTGTGATGAGAGAGTAACGCCGATGTCTTATTTACAACTCACATCAGATTGTTTTTCTGACGTCCTAGGACCGCAGGGTCTAGATCGGGGTCGTTATCAGAAGATCCTAGCCAATACATGCGATCCGCTTGCCACGCTGAAACAACGTTATGACGACGGGAGTTTACCATTTCTGAGATTGCCCGAGATACGTGAAGACCTAGAACTATTAAAGCCGATTTCTACTGAATATCAAAAAAATTTCAATGATGTCATAGTGTTAGGTACAGGCGGATCTTGCCTCGGTGGTCAAACAATTTGTTCGTTGGCCGATTGCGGCTTTGGGCCACGGGCCGGAACACCGAGGATGCAATTTTTGAATAATGTGGATCCATATACAATCCAGGCATTGCTCAAATCGATCAATCTGGAACGTACAGGATTTCTCGTGATTTCTAAATCCGGGGCCACGGCGGAAACTATTACTCAATTCTTAATTTGCCTGAATACAGTAAAACAGGCTTTGGGTGATGTGGCGGCCCAACGTTTTACTGTAATTACCGAGCCAGGAGCCAATATTCTGCGACGCCTCGCAGAAAAGCATGACATGAAAACGTTGGATCACCATCCTGAGATTGGCGGCCGGTATTCGGCTTTGTCTCCGGTGGGATTGTTGCCTGCGATGATCGCGGGGTTAGACCCGTTGGCGGTCAGGAAGGGAGGCGCGAATGTACTGGCGTCTATCCTGGATGGTGCGCCTCCAGACGATGTCGAGCCTGCCATAGGCGCGGCTATTTCTATTGGTTTAGCCACAGAGAAGCAAATTTCGACAACGGTCGTGATGCCTTATATCGATCGTTTAATCAATTTCGGGCTCTGGTTCCGCCAACTGTGGGCTGAAAGCCTAGGGAAGGACGGCAAAGGAACCACACCGGTGAATGCCCTTGGTGTAGTTGATCAGCACAGTCAACTGCAGCTGTACCTAGCTGGGCCTAGAGATAAGATGTTTACTCTGATGATGCTCAATTGTGGTGGGGTAGGCCCAGTCGTAGACCCAAATTTGGCGGCTGATAAGGAGCTTGCCTATTTAGCTGGAAAAACAATCGGTGATCTTATGGATGCAGAGCAGCGTGCAACTGCCCAGTCTTTGGTGTCTAACAATCGTCCCACTCGGAAATTCCTTCTCAACACACTAGATGAGGAAGTTATGGGTGCGCTTATGATGCATTTCATGTTGGAGACTATAATTGCTGCACATTTGCTAGACGTCGATCCGTTTAGTCAGCCTGCGGTTGAAGAAGGCAAGAGTTTAACTCGGGAATATCTTGCAGGCCTTAATTAGGAAGATCCAATGACACTGCGAGTTTTGCCTGAAACTACAATCAATCAAATTGCGGCAGGAGAAGTCGTTGAGCGTCCAGCATCAGTTGTAAAGGAATTGATCGAAAACGCCATAGATGCAGGTGCTAAATCCGTTCGAGTAATGCTCGCAAACGGTGGTAGGAACGTGATTACTGTGGTTGATGACGGTGTCGGGATGCGCCCGGATGAGTTATCCCTCGCAGTGGAGAGGCATGCCACCTCAAAATTACCTGACGATAATCTTCTTCAAATATTCAACTTAGGATTTAGAGGGGAAGCTTTGCCGTCTATTGGGTCGATATCGCGTTTGACAATAACTAGCAGAGATGCCGAAAGCGACTCCGCTTGGTGTATCGACGTTTTTGGCGGGCAAAAAAGTTCTCCCCGTCCAGCATCCCTTGTGATTGGTACCCGGATTGAAGTACGAGATCTATTCTACGCCACACCGGCGCGTCTGAAATTTCTCAAATCGGACCGAACCGAACAAAGGAACGTTTTGGAAGTAGTGCGACGACTTGCCATGGCCTATCCCTATGTTGATTTTGTTGTTTTGGATGAACGGGGAGAGCGGTTGAGGTTGCGTGCCGCGCAGGAAGATTTTTTGGATGCGAATTTACAGCGACTTGGCGATGTCATGGGCAGGGAATTCGCTGAAAATGCCCTAAAAATAAATTCCGAACGAGATGGGGTTCGATTAACGGGTTATGCCGGATTACCAACGCTCAATCAGGGATACGCTCGTAGCCAATTCTTATTCGTCAATAAACGTCCGGTTCGCGATCCCATGCTGCGCGGCGCAGTTCGGGGTGCTTATCAAGACCTCCTCGCTCGTGATCGCCACCCCATGGTGGCTTTATTCCTCGAGATACCGCGAGAACTGGTCGACGTCAATGTTCACCCCATGAAGACTGAAGTTCGATTCCGAGATGCCGGGTTGGTGCGTGGACTTATTGTTGGTGCCTTGCGACATGCTTTGGCTGAGGCGGGCTATCGAGCATCTACCACGGTGTCTACAAAAACGCTGAACGCGTTCAAAGAGGGACGAGTGTCAATACCGTCTCCACACTCTGGAAAATTTTTATCTATGGTCAATCCAGGTGCTGCCACAGTGCCGTCAGATTACTTTGCTCCCCCTACCGAGTGGGACAAGCCATCTGCACGTGTTGATGCAAGTACAGAAATTAGGTCAGACGGGCCTGAAATGCCTGAAGCTATTGAAAATTCTATCTACCCCCTCGGCGCGGCGCGGGCCCAGTTACACGAAACTTATGTAATTGCTCAGACTGAAGACGGCATCGTAATAGTTGATCAACATGCTGCGCACGAACGCTTGGTTCACGAGCAAATGAAGGAAGCGCTGGAGAAGGACGGTATCAAACGCCAAGGATTGCTGCTTCCAGAGGTAGTTGAACTCGAGGAAGCGGCGTGTGAGAACTTGATTGCAAGAAAGGATCAACTCAGCGAGCTTGGATTGGTACTCGAGAGTTTCGGTCCCGGAGCTGTAGTTGTTCGAGAAATACCAGCGCTGCTCGGCAAGATCGACGTAAAATCGTTAGTGTGTGATCTCTCTGACGATATAGCTGAGCTTGGCGATGGATTAACGCTGAAAGAACGGCTTGATGCAGTGAGCGGCACTATGGCGTGCCATGGCAGCGTGAGAGCCGGAAGACGGCTCACGACCGAAGAAATGAACGCGTTGCTTCGAAAAATGGAGGTAACACCGCATTCTGGCCAATGCAATCACGGTCGCCCGACATATGTAGAATTGAAGCTTGCGGATATTGAGAGATTGTTCGGCAGACGTTAGGCTCTCCTAGCATCAATAAATTGGATGTTTAGTAGAGGATTGGACTATGAGTAAACTTCATACTGTAAGGCTATCACCCCTTATGGTTGCGCACGTTAAGGAGCGTCGAGGCGGAAAACTGCACGCCTACGAATGTATTGATCCGGTCCGATCAGCTTTGGTCGTTATTGATATGCAAAATTTGTGGTGTCAAGACGGTATGGCCGCTTATTCACCTTATTGTACGGGTATTGCACCGAATATTAATCGCCTGACAACATCAATGCGACGTGCAGGTGGAAAGGTATATTGGGTGCGAGCAATCTATGGGGATGATGCGCCAAAGACTTGGTCAACCTACATGGACTATCTCAGTCCCGATGACGTG
Source organism: uncultured Rhodospirillaceae bacterium (assembly GCA_964479475.1). Classification (GTDB taxonomy): domain Bacteria; phylum Pseudomonadota; class Alphaproteobacteria; order MPNO01; family UBA2964; genus JAQBTY01. The sequence goes on from CAYZMI010000009.1 coordinate 11,783, forward strand.
AAAACTATGCTCGATGGGCTTACGGATGGAAATCCCGGTGCCGATTTATGGGGTGGGATGGATGTCCAATCTGAAGATGAAATTGTCATTAAACGTCGGTTCAGTGCGATGATCCAAGGATCGTCAGATTTAGAAGAACGCCTGCGTGCCGACGGCATCGACACTTTGGTAATGACCGGCATAGCTACTGATGTATGTGTAGAGTCGACCATACGTGATGCCTATATGCTCAATTTCAAGACTATGGTTGTCTCTGATGCCACCGCTACACGTTCCGATGAAGCCCACAACGCTTCTCTCAGCGCGCTTTTTAATCATTTTGCAGACGTGTTCATTACAGATGAAATTGTTGCAATGCTTGAGGCTGGGATGGGAGCGGCGGAATAAATTTCTAGGCCTAGTCTGCCCACCGTAAAAAGGCAATCTTTGCCGCGCCATAATGTCGTTGATCTAGGAACCTAGTCTGAGTGGGAACCTTCAACTGTTCTTTGGCAGCAAGTTCGATGACGCAAAGTGCGTTATCACGGATCCACCCCGCGCGTCCCAAGGCAATTAACGCCACCCCTGCCAACTCCGATCCATAGGGTGGATCGAGAAAAATTAAATCGCAGGCCGTATGGGTTTTTACTGGGTTCAGACAGTCTCCTGCCAAGGCCGTTACGCGCTTATTTTCATCTAAATTCGATATATTTTGCCGACACAAATCGAGCGCTTTGTTGTCTAACTCCATTAGAGTAACCTGTGCGGCACCGCGCGAGGCTGCTTCCAGTCCAACTGCGCCAGTGCCTGCGAATCCGTCCAGGACCACAGCGTCACGCAAAGCGTCGCCTTGTCCGATTTTTGCGTTGCCATGGCAAAGTGCGTTGAACACTGCCTCTCGTGTTCGGTCGGCGGTGGGTCGTATATTACTGCTCGCTAGCAATCCTAGCGATCGACCACGATGTTTACCTGCTACGATGCGCACGCAGTTTGCTCGATCTTTTAGATGTTAGAGTTTTTATGGATCGGACCTTCATCGACATACCGCCGATCTGTTCAGCAACGACTTTGGCGGACACTTCACGGATTGTATCGTTCTTTAATTTGCCCAGCTGAAACGGGCCATACCCTATTCTGATTAGGCGGTTTACGGCGAGCCCTAAATGCTCCATTACCAGGCGAATCTCACGGTTTTTTCCTTCGCGCAGCCCAATAGTAAGCCATGCGTTGCTGCCTTGTTGCCGATCAAGGCGACCGCGAATAGAACTATAGTTAATGCCATTAATGGTAATGCCATCTTCGAGTGCAGCTAACTTTTCTTCGTCAGGTTGGCCGTGAACACGAACTCGGTACTGTCGTAACCAGCCAGTTGAAGGCAATTCCAATTTTCGGGCTACCTCGCCGTCGTTTGTCAATAACAACAGTCCTTCCGAGCTAATATCGAGCCGCCCGATTAGCATAACCCGAGGCATTGTCTTAGGTAGGCGATCAAAGATGGTCGGCCGACCTTTCGGATCATGTGTTGTACAGATGAGTCCCGAGGGTTTGTGGTAACGCCAGAGGCGGGTCTGTTCAGCTGCCGCGACATTATGGCCATCGACCGAGATAATTGCCTTATCGGTAACAATGGTCGCTGGTGAATTGACAGTTTTTCCTTCAACGCAGACACGGCCTGCGGCGATCCAGCGTTCTGCTTCACGGCGCGAACAAATCCCAGCGCGTGATAAGCGTTTTGCAATACGCTCTCCTTTCTTTGCAGACGTTGCATCCATGGGTTAGCAAGCCGCCTTGATAAAAGCGTCAAATATTTTGGCGTCGCTTGGGTTGATCGTGAATTCTGGGTGCCATTGCACGCCTAAACAAAATTTCTTTTCGGGCAGCTCGATTCCTTCTATCACGCCGTCCGGCGCCACGGCATCGATTATAACGCCATCTCCCGTATTCCTAACCGACTGATGATGGGCACTATTGACCAACATCGTTTCCACATTTGTAATTTTGTGGAGCAACGATCCTATTTTCACCGCTATATTGTGGCTTGGCTCATCCCGCGGGTTGGGTTGCTCATGGGCTAGAGGTTGTTTCACTTCATCTGGGATATGTTGAATCAAAGTGCCGCCAAGCACCACGTTGAGGAGCTGCTGGCCACCGCAAATCCCCAATACAGGCATGTCGCGCTCAATAGCCCCTCGTGTAATAGCAATTTCAAACGCCGTCCGGCGATCCTTAGTGACAACCGTGTCATGTCGAATTGTGTCCCCAAATAGTGCTGGATCGACGTCAAATGCTCCACCGGTAATGATCAGTGCGTCGATTGTGTCAATATATTTTCCGGCGAATTCCGGCTCGTGAGGTAACAGTGTTGGCGCCCCCCCTGACTGAGCAACGGCACTACAATAATTTTCGCGAACCGCATACCATGGGAATTTTGAATAGCCGCCTGGTTGCTCCGAATCGAGTGTTATTCCGACGATTGGACGTGACATTGCCGAACTCTACAATTGCCTCAAAGGGGAACGAAGAAGGGCACATGATATAACGAAATGTAAATTAATTTAATTTAAATCAGAATATCAGGTGTAATGATCTGAATCGAATTTCAGAAATATTATTACAATATGCAAAACAGTCAGTCGGGCAAAAAAGAATGAACTAAAAACGAGCAACAATAAAAGCGATTTATATTGGGTATGAAAAATTAGGGCGTCTGTAATCAGACGCCCTAATTTCTTATCACTTTGTTATCGTTATTACTTTTTTTTCTTCGTATAGCCTAAAATTTCAGCCGTTTTTCTTAGTATCGGTTTCGGCGTTTTCATGAGTTTAGCTATATTTGCTTCTACTTGCTCGCCGGTCAGAACGCTTAGATCCATTTTGCGTTTCTTCGCATCCGCCAAGAATTTGGGATCCTTCATTGTTGCCAAAAATGCAACACGCAAAGCTTGCAAACGATCTTTTGGAATACCTGGCGGGGAGCCAAGGATACGTGCCATTGCAACCGCTCCTGACAGAAGCCGAGCCATAGGCTTGTAGGAATTAGGAACGACGTCCACGAGCATGGGCACACCCTTAACAGCAGGATCTGGATGCGGCGTCAAGCCCGCTTGGACAAGTGGGCTTATTTTATCGGTGCCTATCCAATGGGGACGGATGACATTCCAGCTTTGCCAAGACCCACCACGCGCATCTGCCTCACCACTTTCCATGGCGTTCGTCACTTTAGCCATACCCCGATATCCGAGTACAATTTTGAAACGGGTTCCAATGGTTGTATTGAGAAACTGTGGAAAAATATAAGTCTCTGAACCTTTGCCCGATGCGGCTACGACAATGACCTTTTTCTTCGCGTCTTCCAGCGACTTGGCGACGTGACCCATAGCAACAATCATACTATTCAATGCTGCCATGCTGCCGATCCATCGCATTTTGCTCATATCGAACTTAATGCCACGGGGCCGGATCAACTGGAATAGCGGATGAGTATAGAACGGCACGATGAGAGTGGTACCGTCCTTAGGTGCCACATTATATACATAGTTTGACGCTTTAACGCCCCCGGAGCCAGGCATATGAATTACCACCGCCGTGGGCTTGCCCGGAAGTCGAGGACCCATATGCCGAACCAAGGTTTGCGTATACAAATCGTATCCCCCGCCGGGTGACGCGCCGATATAAAAACGAACGGTTTTGTCTTTGTAAAAATCCGAAACTGCATCAGCCTGCGCGCTAGCTGTGAGCCCTACCATTGCGATGGTCGCAACGGCAGTATTGCGTATCTGTTTGAACATGACATCCTCCCTGGTGTCCAAGCTATATCAATACTTTAAAAGTAGTTATTGAATTTGCAAAGGGTTGACGTTGATAGCTTGTCGAAACGAATAATTAACTTCACAATTCGCGTGTATTTTTCAGGGAGGTAAATATGGCGTTTTCAAGTTGGCGTGGAACAGTTGGTATAATTAAACCCACTATGCGGCCGGGAGGTTTGGAAGACATGATTCGGCTTTTACCGGAGGGTATTGGTGTAATTCCGCTGTACAACAACATCACACGAGGTGACCGCAAGGAGTTTAAAGCGGTTATGAAGGACTATGATGAAAAGGTCGCTATTCTCGCTGAACAAGGCTGCGATCTCATTCATCCTGAAGGAGCACCACCCTTTATGGTTATGGGTAACGCTGGGGAAGCTAAGAAGATTAAAAGTTGGGAACGCAAACACAGAATTCCTATAATTACTTCAGGTACAAACCACGTAGCCGCGTTGAAGGCGTTGAAAGTTAAAAGGTTCATTGGCGCAAGTTATTTCACAGGTGAAATTAATGACACGTTCGCCAAATATTTTGAGAAGGCAGGTTTCGATGTATTAGGTATGGAGGGAATCGATGTCCCATTTAGTCAGGTGCAAACGCTTTCTTCAGAACAAATTTATACCTTCATCAAGGAACTTGCGTTACGCCATAGGAAGGCCCAGGGAATTTATATGTTAGGAACCGGTTGGAAAGCCCTGAAAGCAATTCCAATGCTAGAGCAAGATCTTGGTATTCCAATTGTTTACCCCGTTACCGCGCGAGTTTGGGAAATTCAGCGTCGACTTTCTGTCTGCGAAACGCGTGAGGGTTATGGAACTATACTATCGGAAATGCCGAAATTGGTGAGGTGACACTTAATTGTTCCTGTTTGATTGTTCACCAATCCTTAAGTTGCTATTCGTGATCAAATGTTCTCTAGAAGAACGAGACTAATCATTGGCACGTTTCATATCAGGCAATCTGTGTATTCGGCTGCGTTGCTATATAGTCGGTTTCCTCGGCACGCCATAAATCGGCGTAATCGATATCTCGCCACTCATCAAACCAGGGGCCACCACGGGTCATGTGGACAACATTTGGGTGTCCAGCTTCCGGTTTTTTACACCATCCTTCGAGCCAATTCCAGGTTTCAGGTACGGCGCCTATGAGTTTGTCGTCGAGCCACTGAAAGCGATGTAAAAACGAGCCGCTTTTAGTATTAGCGATATCAACGGTCAACGTTGCATTAGCCGGGTGCCCACAATTATATAGGACTAGGCTCGACCAATTTTTACGTGGGTACTGTGTCTGGGCTCTCTTATCCATTTTCCATTCTTCGCTAGGCCTATGGTCGTGGTGCACGCACATAATCGCGTAACGATCATCGATCAAGTTTACCAATCCCTTTATGTCAGCGAGCCACAGAAAATCACAGTCACAGAATAAGGCCCAGCCTTTGTAGTCTTGGAAATGTGGGATAAAGAATCTTGTGTAAGTAAATTCTGTCGAAGCGAGAGGATCCAACTCTCGTGTGTAGAGGCCCTGCTCCCTAAGCTCGTATTGGCGAATAGCAGTCACTGTTACTGGAATGCTTGCACGTTTCAATATCGAATGGCGGCAAACTTGATAGGCTATATCTTCGCGCGAATCCCAACCGACATATACAGGGAAAGGTGTTTCTGGCATCGCTATTCTTTCTTATGACCTTTGTGATAAAACTATTTGGAATTGTTTAGTATCTCTAGTTCTTTAAGAGCCAAGGGCCTTCGCCAATTGGGAAAGTGCACCTGACCAATCTCCGTCCATCCCCTGACGGTAGATTCTTGAATTCTTAAACCAAGGCGATTCATTTCCTTCCGCCATCCAACGAAATTCTGCCGGATGAGGTACCAATACATGACACCTTTTGCCACAAGAGGTGCGTAAGTGAACGTTAGTATTGCTTACGCAGACATATTCATCTAGCAGGCTGACTAGTGCGAGCATTGCCTCTAGATCGCTGTTTAATTCTGTTAAATCCAAGATGGGTCGACCAAGGTAGTCTTCAAGCTGCACGATTTCCGTTGATTTTGGCAGGCGTTGAAGTGCGATGACGGTGCCAGGTATCTTTTTGATCGTTTTCGCAAAGTCCGAAAGCGGTATTTCCTTAAAAATGGATCCGTACAACCCTTTGGTACCGCTGCGCCAAGTTACACCGATATAAGGTCCTGGGCCAAAATAATTTAATACAGTACTAAATTTTGTTAATAAATCATTTACTGGCGCTAGTGGTATTGGTGGCGGGATCGGGTCTTCATCTTTCATATCGAGCACATAGGGTAAGTCGCTGACAGAAATTAAGAAGTCTCTCGAGCCAATTTTTGATTCGTCACTCGCTATTCGGTCGGCAATGTCAGCACGTTTCAACATATCTTCCAGCCTGCTATCAGGCACGTACGTTATGTTTGGTCCCCGCCTGCTCAATTGGGCCAAAAATCGTAAGAAAAATATCTCATCGCCCAACCCTTGATCTCTTTCAACAACCACGTGGGTGTTTTCGAGATTACTTGGCAGTTTGTCGCAAAACAACTTATCACGTCGGGCCAAAATATTGGGCCGCATACGATAGTCGCGCCAACCCTCTGCAAAGCGACCCGTGCTTAAGGCGCTTGATGCCCTGCCAAATGCTGCTCTCCGGTGCGTGGGTTCATGCTCTAGAGCCCGGTCAAAGGCCATCAAAGCTTCTTCGTGGTTGCCTTGAGCTGCATGTAACTGTGCTAGGTTTTGCTGTGCCCCCGCTGAATTTTGAAACAATTCAATAGTTTTGCGGTATGTGGCCTCGGCCTCGGAGTAACGTTTTTGGAATTGATGTAAATTTCCAGAATTGATTAGGGTCTCAAAGTCACCGGGAGCAATTTTCCTCGCCTTGGCTACCACCTCTTCTGCTTCCTCTAATCGTAGAGCCGTAATCAGAGATGCTGCGTAAGCGTTGAGTGCTGCCGTGTCGTTAGGATCACGCATCAAAATGATTTTATACTGCTCAGCCGCATCGTCAGGACGTCCCGACATTTGAAGTGCGAGGCCAAGATTTCGACGGGTTTGACGATCCTCGGGTCCAATTTTCAATGCCCTTTCCAATATAACCACGGCTTCACTTTTACGATCTATTTCAAGTAAACAAATAGCGTAATTGTTGAATGCAGGGAGATGCTGTGGCTGCATATTGAAACAGCGACGATAATAGGTGGCCGCTTCGGCGTACGAGCCTTTATCACGTAAGACGTTGCCTAAATTATAGAGGGCGTCGAGATAATTGGCATCGAGTGATAGAGCAATGTTGTAGTGTTTGATTGCTTCGTCAATGTGCCCCAATTCTAACTTCGCAGTTGCAAAATTGCAGTGCACCGCCGGGTTGTCGTAGGTTATTTCTAACGCTTTTTCAATCAGTTCTATCGCTTTCTCAAAGGCACCTTCTTGAAGACGTAAGGCTCCCAACAGATGTAAAGCATCAGGATTATCCGGATTAACGGAAAGGATTTGAGAATAGAGTTGAGCGGCCTCTGTTAGCTTTCCTAGTTGATGTAAATTAAGGGCATCTGCGATAGATGGTGACGGTATCATTTAGGCTTAGTCTCGGTAGATTCGCCGATCTCGGCAAACTCTGTTGATAAATCTTTGAGAGCTGAAGCCCATCCATCTTGGTGGTTTTCGCGAAAAATTTTTGAGCCCGGAAACCAAGGAGATTCGGATCCACTGTGCATCCAGCGATAATCAGCCGGATTTGGCACTAATACATGACATCGTTTGCCTAAACCTGCCCGCAAATGTGTATTGGTATTGCTCACGCAAATATAGAAATTGAGCCGATCAAGTAAAGCTAGCATTAATTCGAGATCTTCGTTCAAATCACTGAGATCATGGAGCGGCTGACCCATATTTTGACCCAGCATTTTAATTTCTCCGTCATACGGATTTCGTTGTAACGAGACAAATGTGGCATCAATGCTAACTAGGCTCTCCGCGAGGGGGCCTTGTGGTACAATTTTTGAAAGACGGTTACGTTTTTGAATGCCCGCCCGCCACGTCAGGCCAATATAGGGTGGCGGTCCCAACCGGGGTAATAATTGGTCAATTTCTTTAGCTTTCGACGGCAAAATTGATAACTCGATTGAAGATGGTGTGTCGTTATCGGATTTCATGCCTAAAAGATAGGGCAAATCTCCCGCCGAATATTTAAAATCGGGAACATCGACTACAAGATCTCGATTTTCATCTAATACGGTATCAATAAAATCCAGCCGCTTAAAAATTGGAGTAAGTTGGCTTTGTCCACTGTAGGTAACTGATGCACCTCTCGCTTTTAATTCCGGAACGAACCTCATAAAAAAAATTTCGTCGCCCAAACCTTGATCACGGTATATAAGTATGAATTTATCGGTGAGGTCCGTCGGCAAACTACTTTCTGTCAGTCGATAGTGCTGGTCGGCTACAGACCGCCGGGCGGTATAGTCAGCCCAACCCATTTCGAATTCTCCTGACGCCAGGAGGGCTAAAGAACGGTTTGCGCGAGTTTCCTGAGCCGAGGGGTTGATCTGGAGCGCCTTACTATATGTCGTAATAGCCTCTTGAGGACGGTCTAATGCGCGTAAGAGAGACGCTAAATTATGGTATGCCTCCACAAATTCGGGCTGTAATTCAATAGCATGTTCATAGGCTTCCCGTGCGGCTTGTGGTTCACCTAGATCTTGCTTGATCAGACCAAAATTGAACCAAAGTTTAGCGTTATCGGATGTGAGTTTGAGCGCTCGTTCTATGATATTGAGACCTTCGTCTAATTGGTCATTATCACGCAAGAGAGCGCCAAGCCGTTCATATGCGTTTATGTTCTTTGGTTGGAGTTTGATGGCATGTCGCAGTTCGCTGATCGCCCCTGGTTTGTCTCCAAATTCGAACAAACATTTTGCTAACAAGAGGCGAAGGGGCGCCATGTGTGGTGCCAATTGCACGGCACGTTGATAGACATCCGCTGCTATTTTCTTATCGCCCTGTTGGTCGTGCAGTTCAGCTAGATTGACTATGGCATCCAGATAGTTTTGGTCGATTTCAAGAGCCTTGTTAAGGGTATCGATTGCCTCTTTATTTTTTCCTAAGTCTCTGAAAACTATTGCAATATTGTTGTGGTACAGTGCGATGCTCGGTGCTAATTCGATCGCTCGGCCCATCAAGGTTATGGCCAATGAATTATTACCTTGCTGATGGTGAACAAGTCCTCGGAGATTAAGTGCATCCGCATTATCTGGTATCGCAGTCAACACCTGTTCGTAAATTCGAACAGCTTGCGGGAGATTTCCCGACTGATGGAATTTAATCGCTTTAGCAAGAAGTGAGCGGACTTCGAATTCTTCCAATGGTTGCTCCGATAGAGGGTTTCCAAAGGCATTGGTTCGGTGTTCCCTTCGAACCAATTGGTATCCTCGATACATCGATGGATTCAAATAGATATTAGGAAAACTGACGTTTAGTAACAACTGTAGAGAGGTAAGCTGGGTTGACCCAAAAAACTATGCACCCCATTTTGTAGTGGAGATGAATGGAATGAAATTTTCACTGCCGCAACAATATATGGAGCTTGTTCTCACGGAGGCTGCCGAAGCAGCTCTCCGTGATGAGGTTCCTGTTGCAGCGCTAGTTGTTGACCCGCAGGCGCGAGAAGTTTTAGCTCTATCCAGCAACAGGACCGAGGTATTAACCGACGCTACCGCTCATGCGGAGTTAATTGTTCTTCAGGAGGCAGCAAAGAATTATGGGGGTGTGCGGCTATTTGGTTGCGACATTTATGTGACTTTGGAGCCCTGCCCTATGTGTGCGGCAGCCATTTCATTGGCGCGCATCCGAAGGTTATATTTCGGCGCATCCGATCCCAAAAGTGGTGGTGTCGAGCACGGCCCGAGAATATACGATCAACCTACTTGCCACCATCGCCCGGAGGTGTACGGGGGCATCGATGAAGTGCGATCAGGACGTATACTTAAGGAATTCTTTAAAACCCGTCGATGAGTTAAGAGCTCGCTTAAATTAACCTGCACGCTAAACCAATACGACAAATGACATAGAGATCAGGTGTTTACGCCAACTTTTGATATGCCGTTGCTTGGCACTTAAAACCGTTGCTCCGCCTGCTAAAGTCCCTTGCCCCATTTTTCGAGGCCAAGTTCGCTCCATCGCGCGCGGACAGCTTTTGTGTCTTCTTCGGTTGGATGAACTGTCGGCGGGTAACGGCGACCTTCCGAATCCGGCTCGTAGTCAAGATTGACTGTACAATCCATTAAAACCCGATGCCATTTTCCTGTTCCAAATAGATGAACATCCGAATCACGCGCGCGTACGCTCGGGTCAAGGCCCGCGCCCCAGTTGGACGGGTATACGATTAAATCATCTTCGCCGGCATTGAACCGCCAAGCAAAAGCCCAATCGATAGCGGCATAATCATGAATATCAATGTCCTGATCTACTACTGTAACGTGCTTGTATCGGACATGTGAGGCTGAATTTCCCCACAATGCTGCCGCGACCTGTTTCGCTTGTCCCCGGTAGGTTTGCTTAATTTGAACCGCAATATTAACTCCGGCTTGGATTGGCATACCAAAAACGTCTGTGACACCTGGTACGCCAGCAGAATCTAACGCGTTCCATGCAATGGCGGATCGCATCACTGAACTCATCACGGGATTTTCCCCGTAGCTTTGCGGGATTGCTCCTTCCATTGTTCCGCGAAAGATCGCGTTATCCCGATGTGTAATACAAGTGACACGGGCAACGTGTTTAGGTGTGGTTTCCAGGGCGTAATAGCCGGTAAATTCTGCGTATGGTCCTTCTGGTCGGAACGTTGAAGGGTCGGTTGAAATCCATGCCTCGATAACGATTTCCGCATTGGCTGGAACCTTTAGTGGAACCGTTTCACAGTCGACTAACTCCACGGGTTCCCCGCGAATGGCACCCATCACGTCGTATTCTGATAAATCCCGGGGCACCGCGGCCCCGCCAGTAAACCCCATAGAAGGTTCCCAGCCGATGACAAACGCGACCGGCATTTCATTTTTTTGCTCGGCGTGTTTGGCATAGTGATTGCCCCAGCCTTGGGCGCGCCATAGCAAAACACCAAGATTGTTTTTGTCCAACACCATGCCTCGGTATATGCCGATATTATGAATATCGCTTTCTGGATCTTTAGTGACACAACCCGCATAGGTCAGTGCATATCGACCTCCATCACCCCGGTTCCATTTTGGAACAGGGAATTTGAGCAGATCGATATCATCCCCGGTAACAATATTTTGTTTGACCGGCCCAGTGTCGACCGTCACTGGTTCGATTCTCTCGGTAAAAATTGTGCGACAGATTTTGACTAGCTCTCGAACCGGAGTGTCTTGTGGCAAACCAAACATCATTGCGAGTCGCGGATAACTTCCTTGTCCGCCGGTGAATAGTTGACTGCATAACGCATCCGGTCCGTTATAATTCTTTATGTTATTGAACAGAAAGGCGGGGCCATACCCTGTCCCTTGCGCCATGCGGACAATGGTTCCGAGCTCTACATCCCAATCTACTTCTTGGTTGATTTCAGCTAGCTCGCCAGCATCGCGCAAGGCGTCAATCCAACCGCGCAAATCGCCGAAGGCTATAGGCGTTCGGTCCTTGGCCGTCGGTATGCGCTTTGTCATAAATTGCTCCTAATGCGTCGATAGATAATATGATTAGTCGTCCAAACAGGCGCGCTTGTTCTAAAACATACGCTAACGTACGTCCACTCAAGTGCAATAATTCATAAATTTTTAATCAGTCAAAGTGACTATTATCTAATCTTCTGCGCGTAATACGGCATGTATCAACCAATGTCCTATCGCAATAAGTTCATAGTCACGTCTATAATAACCCAACACTTGTATCCCCAGTGGCATATCATTTTGAGCTAATAACGGTGCATTTAACGTAGGTACGCCTAGTACGGAGGATTGTTCTCCATAGACTGCGTTGCCCACTGGCATACCCTCCGGTGCGGAACCGGTACCGTTAAGTGTGAGCAGTGCATCGTATTTAGATGCCAGAGCTTCGTGTCGTCTCCGAGCATCGATGCTCCATTCTAACGCGTCCTCATATTGTTCGGGGTTCAATTCGGCTGCGGCTTTGGCCCGATTTAAAACCCTTTCGCCCAATTGATCTGGCCTGTGGTCAGCATACATCATTAAGGGCCATCGATATTCATATGCCAGTATTACTTCGATAACCTCACGCAACTTGACCATGTCTTTCTCGTAGGCTTCCAGGTCCGGGTCATCATGGCGGCTTGCGATTTCGACCCCTCGGCTTTTAAGTTTAGAAATCATTTTTTCAAATATGATGCGCGTCTCGTCTGGAGTTTCTGCCCAGCCCGCCGTATCGACGCGGGCAAGGCGTGTCGGTTTTTTCGCTTTGGGTAATTTCGCTTCACCTTTGAGACTTGGGTGACCTGCGTCGCCGCCTGCATTTTGGGATAGCCAATAGCAACTAATCCAAGTGTCGGCGAGTGATCCTGCCAAAAAACCGAGATGCCCGATACTAGGAGGTGAAGGAAATCCTCCGCGAGTGTTGATCGCCCCCCAAGAGGGTTTTAGGGCCCAGGCGCCATTATAGCAGGCCGGCCGTAGGATCGAGCCGCGCACTTGGGTGCCTGTAGCTGCCGGCACCATGCTGGCACCTACGGCAGCGCCGGAGCCGCTCGATGACCCGCCCGGCGTACAATCGGTGTCCCAGGCGTTGCGTGCTGGACCAGGTTCACCAAAGGCGAATTCGGTTGTGACGGTTTTCCCGACCATCACAGCGCCGCCACGCCGTAGGAAATAGACACAGGCAGCATCCCAACCGGTTTCGTAGCCCTCAAATAAGGGACTTCCTAATTGCATGGGCATATCTTTTGTCTCAAATACATCCTTCATAGCAAAAGGCATGCCATCTAGTGGGCCCAAGGGATGCCCGCTTTTGTAGCGTGCGGTTGACGCATCAGCTGCTTCCCTTGCAGGGTCAAAGCAAAAATTGACAAAAGCTTTTACATGGGGTTCGCGTTCTTCAATTGTTTCCAGACAACGCTCAAGAAACGCGCGGGGCGTATCAGACCCGTCGACGAAGCTAGGTACTTTATCGTAAAAAGTCAGTAGTTTGGACGACGATGGGTCGTATTTTATTTTCATGAAGTGTTTCCCGAATTGAAATGTTTGGCTCATCTTATCTTTTGCAGTGTCTTACGCAAAGTAGTCGTCTGCTGCGCTTGAAATTGACCAGATGCAAAGGTAGCGTGCCGCTATTACGTTGGAGATAATGGATGCCTAAGTTCTTAACCAACAAACAGGTCGAGGCGTATCATCGCGATGGGTTCGTCGGTCCGATTGATTTAATGTCGGCTGAAGAGGCCGCCGAATTGCGCCGCAAAATTGAAGACGTAGAGGCGAAATGGGGTACGCAAATCCAGGTGCGCTGTAAGATAAAGGCGCATCTGCCTTTCGTGTTTCTCTGCGATTTGATTTCCGATCGGCGATTGCTCGATGCAGTTGAGGATATTATCGGTTCGGATATTCTGTGCTGGGGCTCGAGTTTTTTCCAAAAAGAGCCGCGTGATCCTGGGTTTGTCTCATGGCATCAGGATTCTACCTATTACGGGCTAGAACCTCCGGATACCTTAACAGCGTGGATTGCCATAACTGACAGCAATCATGAAAGCGGTTGCATGAAATTCATTCCGGGGACACACAATCAAGGCATATTTCATCACGAGGAATTTAAAGAAGATACTAATCTTTTGTCGCGGGGTCAGACAATTATTGGTGTTGAAGAAGATAGGGCAGTGCCTATGTTGCTAAGGCCCGGACAATTTTCGTTCCATAAGGAAGATTGTGTGCACGGTTCCGCACCCAACAATTCTGATGACCGCCGTATTGGCTATTCAATTCACTATGTAGCACCGACTATCCGCGAAAAAGGGTTTCCTGGAGCATCTGCCATGGTTTTGCGAGGCCAAGACACTGAAGGCAATTGGGGCGAAGATATAAAACCAAAACACGATTGGGACGAGGAATGTCTTGCTGAATTAGACAGGGTGGCGAAGATGTACAATAGCATTGCGCCCAAGGACCGCGTGCGCGAAACCGTTACTCAGCCCTAACATCAATCAGTATTTCAATGGTCAAAGCATTTTTCCGTCTAGTTGCTGGGCCAAATTTTTTACTACCGGTCGTTAATCGCGATCTACTGCGCGCCAGCCGATGTCGCGCCGGCAGAAGCCACCCGGCCAGCGGATTAGGTCTATTGCTTCATAGGCTCGAGATTGGGCTGCGGTGACAGTGCGTCCTAGCGCAGTGACCCCAAGTACCCGTCCGCCATTAGAATGTATGTCACCATTCTCGACCGCTAATGTGCCAGCGTGAAAGATTTTGACATCTTCATGCGCGCTGGCCTCGTCGAGACCGTCGATGACGTTGCCCTTGTCATACGCTCCCGGATAACCGTTTGCGGCCATCACTACGGAAAGTGCTGGCTCATCGTGCCAACGTAAATCGAAGTTGTTGAGGACACCGTCAGCTGACGCGATTAGTGCCGGCAACAAATCTGACATTAGGCGTATCATCAGCACTTGGCATTCAGGGTCTCCGAACCGAACATTATATTCGAGTAGCTTGGGCTCCCCTTTTTCGATCATCAGACCGGCATAGAGCACGCCTTTGTAGGGGATTTCCTCGGCTTTCATGCCCACCATGGTCGGCGTGATGATGGCTTCCATTATGTTTTCAACCATCTGTTCGGTTATGATCGGAGCTGGAGAATACGCACCCATGCCTCCCGTATTTAAACCTGTGTCGCCGTCGCCGACACGTTTATGGTCTTGTGCAGAAACAAGAGGTAGAGCGGTCTCGCCATCACACAACACAAAAAAGCTGGCTTCCTCGCCATGGAGAAATTCCTCGATCACCAATTCCGTACCAGCGGCCCCAAAAACACCGCCTTGTAGCATGTCATCGACTGCCGCATTTGCTTGATCGACAGTTGTAGCGATGATTACGCCTTTACCAGCCGCTAGACCATCAGCTTTTACGACGATGGGTGCGCCATGTTTCGCGATAAACGCTTTCGCTGGTGCACCTTCTGAAAAACGGCCGTATGCGGCTGTCGGAATGCCATGCCGCTTGCAAAAATCCTTCATAAAACCCTTGGATCCTTCCATAACCGCAGCAGCGGCATTGGGTCCAAAAGCTTTGACTCCAATTTCTTTCAATCGGTCGACTAGTCCTGCGACTAAAGGCATTTCGGGCCCAACGACTACAAATTCAATCCCATTGTTCTGAACGAATTCGACTAATCGGTCGATATCCTCAGCATCAATGGCTACACATTCGGCTTCTTGTGCGATACCTGCATTGCCGGGGGCGCAATAAAGCTGTTTAACCAAGGGTGATGCTGCAATCGCCCAACACAACGCATGTTCACGACCACCACCACCTACCACTAACACGTTCATGAATTTATCCTCACAGCCGCCTCATCGACATTCAGCCAATTCTGCAATCTCGCTGGCATGGCACATTATGTTTAGCATAATATGTGAAATGATATGACCGACAAAGCTGCACCCGCAGAGCTTGATTTACAGCCCGAACATAATATCGCCGAGTTTAGCGTGGGCGAAATTTCGCGCGCAGTGAAACGCGCCCTTGAAGGAACATTCGAAAGAGTACGTGTTCGCGGTGAGGTGTCGCGGCCAAATTATCACGGTTCGGGCCATTTATATTTCGCATTGAAGGACAAAGAAGCGAACATCGATGGTGTCTGTTGGCGTGGCAACGTTACTCGCCTGGACCTTACCTTGGAAGAAGGTATGGAAGTTGTTTGTACTGGGCGAATTTCTTCTTATCCGCGAAGCTCAAAATATCAAATCGTCGTCGAAGCGGTGGAGTTGGCGGGCGAAGGTGCCCTCCTAAAGCTCCTCGAAGATCGGCGCAAAAAGCTTGATGCCGAAGGGTTGTTTGACTTGGAGCGCAAACAGGACTTGCCGTATTTACCGGAAATTATTGGTGTAATTACGTCACCCACAGGGGCTGTGATCCGGGATATTTTACATCGGCTCAACGACCGTTTTCCGCGTCACGTAATACTATGGCCTTGTCCGGTGCAAGGCCAAGGGGCGGCGGAAAAGATTGCGAGTGCAATTAGGGGCTTTAACGGCTTTGCCGCGGGTGGATCTGTTCCACGGCCGGAGTTGCTCATCGTAGCGCGTGGTGGTGGTAGCCTCGAAGATCTTTGGCCATTCAATGAAGAAGAGGTGGTGCGTGCCGCCGCAGCGTCGAACATTCCGCTAATCTCTGCTGTGGGTCACGAAACTGATACAACGCTCATTGATTTTGCTGCCGATGTGCGTGCGCCAACACCGACAGCGGCAGCCGAAATGGCAGTTCCTGTCCGGACGGACTTGATGGCGCAAATTTTCGATTCGTCGCGTCGCTTGATTTCTGGCATGGAGCGCTGTTGGGAAGATCAGCGTTTGCGAATTGAAAGTCTCGGACGCGGTCTGCCCCAGCCAGATTATCTGCTGGAAGAGGCCCGCCAGCGCCTTGATGGTGAAACAGAAAGATTAGGGCTGGCCTTTCAGTATCGCCTTTCATCGTTTTCTGAGCGTGTGGAGGGTCTTAGCGGTCGTCTACGACATCCCCGCGATATTATGCAGCGGGCTAGTGTACAAATTGTTCAAATTGGTGAACGCTTGCAGCCCGCGATGGAGCGCGTGTTTGAGAGTCTTTCCGATGAGTTAAACGCGCAGGCTAAGTTACTGGATAGTGTTTCTTACAAAAGGGTGCTCGATCGGGGTTTCGCTTTAGTCCGGGACGGGGAGGGCACACCCATCTTGCGCGCTGCCTCGGCAACGCCGCCGGGTTCACCAATTGAAGTTGAGTTTATAGATGGCGCGATTGTGGCCACAATACACTCGGATAGTAAAACGACCAAATCAAAGCAGAAGCATCAGTCCCCAAAGAATAAGAGTGTAAGGGATGACGGGCAGGGATCGTTGCTTTGAAGTACAAATTCGGCATTTTGTGTGTTGTATGCCTGTTTATCACAACAGCTGCAACCGCCGAGGGCCTATCCTTAACACTGGGCCAAATCCAGGGAGGGCTAGTCCAAGGAAAAACTAGCCCTGACTCCAAAGTGACCCTTAACGGCACGGCTGTTGTGGTATCCGATACAGGTATTTTTGTGATTGGATTTGGTCGAGACGCTAAACCCATTGCGTCACTTGTGGCTCGTCTTCCCAATGGCAAGACAATCACTCGAAAAATTTACGTTAAACAACGAAAATACAAAATCGAGCGGATTACCGGTCTCCCATCGCGTAAGGTTTCGCCAACCAAACACGACATAACTCGAATTATCGTGGAACGTGATCAGATGCGCGCGGCGCATGGGGTTATTTCAGGTATGACCAAATTTTCCCATGGCTTTATTTGGCCTGCGAAGGGTCGGATCAGCGGCGTGTACGGTAGTCAGCGAATTCTAAATGGCAAACCGCGGCGTCCGCATCTTGGTGTCGATATAGCCGCGCCTGAAGGCACCCCAATTATTGCAGCGGGAGATGGTACCGTGGTTTTGGTACACGAAGACATGTTTTTCACCGGCAAGACGGTATTAATCGATCATGGGCTAGGTGTAGGCACCACATATACCCATATGAGTGCAATTGATGTAAAGCTGGACGAGAGTGTGAAGAGAGGACAGCAAATTGGAAGAATTGGCAAAACCGGGCGCGCCACGGGTCCCCATTTGCATTGGGGGCTGACTTGGCGCGGCTTGCGCCTTGATCCTGCACTTTTGATAGGAGATAACCCGCAAGGGGCAAAGCATAATTTTAATTAAAATTAATCAGGCCACCGATTATGTAACCAAAGCCATTGCCCAGGCCGTTCGCGAATCCAATCTTCCAACAATCGATTTGTAGTCACCATCATTTCGGCCGTGTCCCTGGTTCGGTTCCCGCTGTTGGGCGCGTTTAATGGTGAAAACAATCGGACACGAAAGCGACATCCTCCAAGCCGTTCAAGCCGCACTGGAATCGCAGGGCAGTCGTAGCGTAATGACAAATCAGCCAAGGCAGGAGCAGTCATGGCAGCTTGCCCAAAGAACGGTACGGCAATGCCGTCATTCATCTTTTGGTCAACTAACATGCCGAGGCGACGCCCTGATCTCAGAAGCTCTACTGCTGAGCGGGCTCCGCGCGGTCCTTTCGGGATACTATTATTTTTGTCCAGACCTCGGATCCGGCGCAGCATTGCATCGACAAAGGGGTTGTTGGCTGCTCGATAAACTTGAGCGTAGGGTATACCTACAGACTTGGCAGCCATGGCCAAAATTTCCCAGTTTGCAAAGTGGCCTGAAAAAAAAATACATGGCGTCTCATCTAGACGATTAGCCAGAATAATTTCTTCTCCAACAACTTCGATCCGGCCTCCGGGTTTGCTCTCAGCGATTTTGGCCAAATGGGGCATCTCGCCAACAATTCTCCCCAAATTGTCCCACATTTCGATTATGATTGTCGCAATCTGGCTGTCATCCAACTCGGGCAGTGCTAGGCGTAAATTGTTTTCGGCGCGTTGATTAATTTTCAATCGAGGACCAACGGTTCGACCAATCCAACCGCTAAAATTCGATGCCCAGTCGACGGGAAGGATTGAGAAAAAAGCAAAAGTGATCCAGGCCGCTATCGCTTGTACCGGATAACCAAATGTTTTGTATAGTTGTCGATAAAATGAAACGCTCTTAAACATTGAGCCCCGCCGCTTCTACTATCTGGTTAGGAATGGAGGGATCGTCCCATTCCAGAGAAATTTGCAGGAATTCTATCTTGCTTTTAACGTCATCCGGCAATCGGACATAGTCTTTTTCTGTTGTAACTGGAACGGCATCTAGTTCAGTGGCTCTGTCGCATATCCACATGATTTGGTCTGAAGTAAATCGGTGATGATCCGGAAAATTCTTTGTGCCCTTCACATTACAGCCGATATTACGAAGTGTGGCGTAGAATTTTTCTGGTCGTCCAATTCCGGCGAATGCAAAAACGGATTTTCCGTCTACTGCGACGTTGGGTTGTGGCGAAAGAAATGCCGTATAAACCGGGCAGTAGCTTTGAATGCAATTGATAACATCGGTTTCATCCGCCCCGGTCACGATTGCCATATCAGCCCGCGATAAACCATCAACCAACCCTTCGCGTAGTGGGCCCGCAGGCATAACGCGCTGATTTCCGAAGCCATAACCTCCATCTACCGCAAGGAGCGAGATGTTCTTATACAAAGACGTGTTTTGAAATCCGTCGTCCATGATTAAAACATCAGCGGCTTGGGCGATAGCTCGCTTTGCACCTGTAGCCCGATTTTTGGACACCCAAGTTGGCGCAACGGCTGCAAGCATAAGGGCCTCGTCACCCACTTGCTGCGCAATGTGTTGCTGTGGGTCAACGCGTAACGGACCATATTCTCTACCGCCATAACCACGGGTCAGAAAATGCGGCGTGTAATTCTGTGAAATTAAATATCTGGCCAAAGCAATCGCGAGGGGTGTTTTGCCAGCACCGCCGACGACTATGTTGCCGACGCAAATGACCGGAACGGAACTCCTCCAGGGTGTTAACAATGACTGGCGGGTCTGAGCCGCGATTTTCCATAAAAATGCTAGTGGGGTCAGAACACCAGAGATTTTGTTTTGTGTTGACCAAAATTTAGGTGCCAGCATGACATCTTGTTGGTGGCTCGGCGACATTCGGACGCCGTGATAGTTGTTTAAGAAATGGTGTCAATTCCTCAATCACGCTTTCAAGAACACAATATTTGCTCGCGGCAATTTCAGCGGCAGTAGAAACCCGCAGACTATGCAGAACATCTTCCTTTAGTAGGCGTGCTACCGCTTTCGCTAATTCCTCTGAATTAGTAATTTCTTCAACCGCTTCAGCCTCACGCA
>CAYZMI010000009.1:31654-35325 GCA_964479475.1 uncultured Rhodospirillaceae bacterium
TTAGTCATGTACGGACCGTGAAGAATTGCGCAATTAAGTTTGGCCGCCTCGAGCAAATTTTGTCCACCATGGGGAATAAGTGACCCACCTATAAAGGCAACCTTCGCCAATCGATATACAAGCCCAAGTTCTCCCACAGTATCGAATACGTAGAACTGTGTATCATCTAGAACTGGTTCATTGTTGGAACGTTGTGCAACCAGACTGCCATTTTTTCTAAGTAATTCAGTTACTTCTGCTCCCCGAACAGGATGACGCGGCGCAACAAATGTAAGCAGATTGGCGAATTTCAATCTTAGCTCACTATCTGTTTCGGCTATTACGGTTTCTTCGCCTTCATGCGTACTAATAGCGGCCCAAACCGCACGGTTGCCAATTCGTCCAATAAATTCAGCTGCATCGATTTCCGCTGCCGGCAAAGGGTTGGCAGCGAATTTCAAATTGCCTGATACCGAAACATTGCTCGCTCCTAATTTAACTAGTCTTCCGCTGTCGGTATCAGACTGCGCGAGACACAACGTGAATGTACTGAGGAGGGTCTTGATAGTTGCTGGAAATTTAGACCATCCAGAGAATGAACTCTGCGAGATGCGTGCATTGATTAACACCGCTGGGCATTTACGGGATGCTAATTCACCCAGCATATTGGGCCAAAATTCTGATTCAACCCATAGTATGAGCTCTGGCCGCCAATAGTCTAAAAATCGTCCGATCCAACGTGGGTGATCGACGGGTGCATATTGATGTATTACACCTAAGGGCAGCCGCTGTTTCATAATTGCGGCAGATGTGACGGTTCCAGTCGTGATCAGGAGGCACAATTCTGGCCAGTCTCGATGCAAACGTTCAATAAGACATAAAACAGATAGGGCTTCACCAACACTTGCAGCGTGAATCCATGTGAGTGTACCGCTGGGTCTTGCCTCGGAGGGTACGCCGAACCTTTCATTAATTCGTAAGGAATCTTCTTTCCCACGCTGTCGGCGGCGGGATAGCCAAAGCCGAATTACTGGTTCGCCGATAATTGCCGCTATGCGATAGAGTGCTAGTATCATGCGTTGGCCTCGGATGCTGCTGGTTCAACCTGCACAAGACCCAGGCAGGCATCCAATTCGCTAACCAATTCATTCAGTCGGGTCTCCAAGAGTTCAGCAGTTCTAAGAATAGTTTCTGGATCAGCATCGCGTTCAATTACAATAGGTTTTCCCCACCTGATAATACCACGGCCAAACGGTAGTGGTATTAGAAGGCGATCCCAACTTTTTATTGTACGGCTAGGCCGTGCGGTGTAGGCGATGGGCAGTATGGGCACACCGGCCAGTCGGGCAGTTTGCACAATTCCGGGTGCCACGCGCATCCTAGGACCTTTTGGGCCGTCTGGGGTTATCCCCACGCATTGGCCGTCCTTTAGGGCCCTTATAGTAGCGCGCACGACTGTGCCACCACCCGCCGTAGTTGATCCCGAAATACTTTTGAAGCCCAATTGCGCGATCGTACGGGCAATAAGCTGACCGTCGGGATGCTGAGAGACGACCATATTGAAAGGTACGTCGTATGGCCAAGCTTCTGACATCATTAGTAGACGGCCATGCCAAAAGGCAACCAGGAACGACTTGTTTTCGGCGATCAACTTATTGGGGATATCTGATTGTTCAACCGACCATCGTCCTACAAATCTAACGATTTTAATGTAGCGAGCAGTTAGCCAACAGACCGTGGCTCTCGGTATGGGGTGGCGCATAATTGATTTAATCAAAGCCATTATTAGGCTTCATTTGTTGCTGCTGACTGCGGATCTGCCTGATCGGCAAATTGTACGGCATAAAGGCGGGCATAGGCCCCATCTTTGGTCAGCAATTCTTTATGATTACCAGTTTCAATTACTCTTCCCCCATCCATCACATAGATTCGGTCGGCGGCAATTACGGTCGACAAACGATGCGCGATCACAACGGTGGTTCGGCCGGAAGTTAGGGTATTTAACGCTTTCTGTACCTGCCTCTCGGTTTCGCTATCAAGTGCTGAAGTTGCTTCGTCGAGAAGTAATATAGGAGCGTTTTTGAGCATGGCGCGGGCGATGGCGATACGTTGCCGCTGTCCACCTGATAATTTGAGGCCGCGTCCTCCTACATGGGTGTCATAACCATTTTTTAGAGCAACAATGAATTCGTGTGCATCCGCCAATTTAGCCGCTGCGATCACTTCTTCGGCCGTCGCGTCTGGGCGTCCATAAGAAATGTTAGCGCGGACTGTATTGTCGAAAAGGGTTATGTCTTGGCTGACCAACGCGATATTTGCCCGTAATGACAAAAGCGTGATATGGCGAAGATCGTGCCCGTCAATGGTGATAGCACCAGCATCACAATCGTAGAAACGAGGGATCAAATTGAGTATGGTGGATTTTCCGGCACCTGAGGGCCCTACCAAAGCAATCGTTTTGCCCGCTGGGATATCGATAGAAATGTTTCGCAGTGCTATAGTGCCTGCTTCATAGCTGAATTGGACTTCTTGAAACGCGAGTGCTCCTTGGGCATGGCCTAAGTCATACGCATCTACTGCATCGCGAATGTCGGGCTCCAAATCGATGATTTGAAAAATTCTTTGAGCTGCAGCTAAGCCTTCTTGCAAATTGGCATTCAAATTTGCCAGGCTTTTGACCGGTTGATAAGCGAGCAGCAGGGCAGTAATAAAAGAAAAAAATGTGCCGGGTGTAGTCGTGCCCTGCAATACTTGGGCACCGCCGTAAAGAATGACTGCCGCAATAGAAAATCCGCCTAAGGTTTCCATAACGGGATGCGTAATTGATCGGACGCGGGCTGCCTTTTGCACGAGATTAAAAATTTTCTCAATAACAAAGCTGGCGCGTCCAATTTCGTGATTTTCCATCCCATATGCCCGAACATGGCGAGCACCAAGGAAGGTTTCATCCAGTATTGTAGTTAATTCTCCCATTTCGGTTTGCGTCGTAGTTGACACCTTGCGCATACCTTTACCGATCCGGACAATTGGATAGATCGCGATCGGAAATACGACGGAAGCGAGAAGTGCTAATAGCCAATCTTGATAAAACATCAAGGCGACTAGAAAGATCAGTGTAAGCGAATCTTTGGCGATACCCGTCAGAGCAGTAGACACAGCGGCGCGTAATAGGTTGGCATCGTTATTAAAACGCGAAATCAATTTGCCAGTCGATGTTTTATGAAAATAGGCAATGTCCGAATGCATAAGATGGGCAAACATTTCCAACTGAACGGATGAAATAATCCGTTGGCCCACGTGGTTCATCATTACCGATTGGCCGTAGGTTGCGCCTCCCTTGATCAACGCGATGATTAGAATTGCGACAGGAACAACATACAGCATTGTCTCGTCACGTTTCAGGAAGACATCATCGAGAACCGGTTGCATTAGCCAAGCATTGGCCGCTGTCGCTGCGGCAACCAATACCATACAGATTCCTGCTATTCCTATCCGCCCAAACTGCGAGCGCACGTATGATCGAACCAGCCTACCAACCAAACTTTTGGTGGAAGCTGATTTTAAGGGCGCCGAGCCTTCATTAGAAGTTGTTTTGGGACTTTCCATTTGCACCAAATTTCAAGTGCTCAAGTCTATACCATGTGCACGAGTCCCGGCCAATTGATAGCAATGGAGCCAATAAAAAATGTAAT
>CAYZMI010000009.1:35425-37341 GCA_964479475.1 uncultured Rhodospirillaceae bacterium
CCATGTGCACGAGTCCCGGCCAATTGATAGCAATGGAGCCAATAAAAAATGTAATCGAGGAAATTTTTTGTATAGGAGCCAAATAACTTCCCGGCATCTAATACGTGTCTATGTGCCTGCGGTTGGTACATTTGATGGATAATCTACATTCGCCCGGACAAGAATATTTGGCTTATTTTGGGCAATTATCCAAACCAAGTGATGAATTAAGATGGCTGATTGCACCCAAGCCTATCGATTATTTTCAAAGCGTTTTGTTGCTAGATCAAATTCCACTCCCTGTAATTGAATTATCTATTGGTGAAATTTACATACCTGCCACGGTCATCCCATCGATCCGAACCGTCGGTGAATCTGTTCCATAGCGGATAACTAAATCGTTGGCTGGTGTCAGTTCTCTGAACATATCTTTTAGATTTCCGGCGATGGTCATTTCACTCACTGGAAAAGTTTTTTCCCCCTTCTCGATCCAAAATCCACTGGCGCCCCGACTGTAATCGCCGGTAATGCCATTTACCCCCATACCAATGAGTTCGGTGACGTAGAAACCCTGGTCAATATCAGCGATCAATTCCTCAGGGGAATTTGATCCATTTTGGAGGTACACGTTGGTTGGCGCTGGTCCCGGTGGTCCGCTAGTGCCGCGTGAAGCACTGCCGGTAGAAGAGAGCCCCAGCTGGCGAGCAGCAGCAAGGTCTAGTATCCAAGTGGTCAGTTTGCCATCTTCGATTAGTGTTTTCTTACGGCTCGCGAGCCCTTCGCCGTCAAAGGGTTTTGAGCGTAAACCCCGAGGTCGCAAAGGGTTATCGATGATGTCGATGCCGGCAGAGAACACACGTTCCCCTAAACTGTCTTTTAGAAACGATGTGCCGCGTGCGATGGACGATCCATTGATCGCGCCGGTGAGGTGGCGTATTAACCCGCCGGACACTCGTGCGTCATAGACCACAGGCACTTGGGTGGTTTTCATCTTACGTGCACCTAGTCGCGCGACGGCGCGTATTCCAGCGCTGCGCCCGACTTCGTCCGGTGGTGGTAAATCTTCTAAGTACACCGCTGAAGCATAGTCATAGTCACGTTCCATCCCCGTACCTTCACCTGCTAACACCGAGGCTGAAAAACTGTTGCTCGACATCGCGTAATACTGAGCAAATCCGTTGGATGCCGCTAGCGCTACCTTTGCATGGCTCCAACCAACCTCAGCACCTTCCGAATTCGTGACACCGGGAACCGAGCGGGCGGCGTCCTCAGCGGTGTCGGCTATATCGATCAACGTTTGAGTGTCGGGTTCAGTGGCATCAAAAATATCGAGTTTCGGGATGTCAGTAGCGATTTGATCCAAATCCGCTATACCGCAATAGGGATCTTCTGGTGCCGCCTTAGCCATAGCAACGGCGCGTTCGACCATCTCTCCGAGGGCGTCCTCTGATAGATCTGTCGACGACACGATTGCCTGTCTTTTGCCAACAAAGACCCGTAGGCCCGCGTCTGTACTTTCTGATCTTTCGAGCTTCTCAGGCGCGCCTAATCGTCGTGCAACTTCCAAGGAAGCACTTTCAAACAGAACAGCGTCGGCCGCGTCCCCACCAGCCTTTTTTACCCGCGTAAGCAAACTCTCTAATAAGTCGAGCGGTTTAGATTTTTCCGCCATATTATCCCTTTCTAAAATACTCCCACTCTACAACGGTTTTCGCCTAAATTTTCCGTTCCACCAAGCCATCCTTCAATCCAACAACTATAGAGGTGCCCTAATATACAATTTCGCTATTTCCATATTGATTTACCAGAACCAGGCAGGCCGAGATCCGCCCATAGTTGATCGACGCGTTGTATCGTTTCGTCATCCATTCGGATCTTGCGACCCCAATCTCGGTTGGTTTCAGGCGAAATTTTGGTCGTCGCGTCGATACCCATTT
>CAYZMI010000009.1:37441-39743 GCA_964479475.1 uncultured Rhodospirillaceae bacterium
GCGTCGATACCCATTTTTGAACCTAGCCCAGCGATAGGAGAGGCAAAATCAAGATAATCTATCGGCGTGTTTTCCACGGTCATCACGTCCCGCGCTGGATCCACATTGGTAGAAATTGCCCACATTACATCAGTCCAAGAACGCGCGTTGATATCCTTGTCCACGCAAATTACGAATTTGGTATACATAAATTGGCGCAAATACGACCACACTGCCATCATGATACGCCGAGCGTGCCCCGGGTACGCTTTATTTATGGAAACAACAGCAACGCGATAGGAACACGCCTCTGGCGGTAACCAGAAATCAACAATCTCTGGAAAGGTTTGAGTGAGTAATGGCACGAATACATCATTAAGCGCTTCACCTAATATAGATGGCTCATCAGGGGGACGGCCGGTGAAGGTCGATAAATATATTGGGTCATGCCGCATCGTAATTGCACTAATATTAAAAACTGGGAATTTCTCTACGGCGTTGTAATAGCCCGTATGGTCGCCGTAGGGGCCCTCGTCCGCGTGTTGGGTAAGCGAGATATGGCCTTCGAGCACCACTTCTGCATCGGCCGGTACTTGCAGTGGTACTGTCTTGCAGTCGATTAGCTCGACACTTTTGCCGCGCAATAGCCCGGCAAACTGATATTCCGAGATAGTCTCGGGGACCGGAGCCACTGCCGCAATGATTGTTCCGGGATCCGCACCAATAACAACTGCCGCGGGTAGGGGTTTAGCGTCGATATGCTCCGAATGTTTGGCGTAAATCTCAGCGCCACCCCGATGTGCAAGCCACCGCATCAGCGTAGTCTTTCGCCCAGTTACTTGCATGCGATAAATGCCTAGGTTTGCGCCGCTGGGACCATTAGTAACGACCATTGGCCATGTGATTAGCGGTGCAGGTTCGCCAGGCCAGCAGGTTTGGATGGGCAACTTAGCGAGGTCAATATCGTCGCCAAGAAGTATGATCTCCTGGCAGGGTGCCTTGGATACAGTTTTTGGTTTCATCGCGAAGACCGATTTGACCATTGGCAACAGAGCAAGCGCTTCGCGCCATCCATTGGGCGGTTCGGGTTGGCGCAAGAAAGCTAGCTGTTCGCCAAAGCTACGCAGTTCGTCCGGTGTCCGTTGCATTCCCGCTGCAACTCGGGCCACAGTCCCGAATAGGTTGGTGAGGACTGGGATCGAATATGTTGTTCCATTGGGGGCTACTGGATTCTCGAACAGCACAGCTGGCCCACGCTCAGCGAGCAAGCGGGTTTGTATTTCGGTTATCTCAAGTGCCGTATTGACTGGTTCAGAGATGCGCACGAGCTGGCCGTCTCGTTCAAGACAATCGATAAAATCTCTCAGGCTGGAATATGCCATGGGTGATCAGTCTTTGCTTATTCAATAGTAGTGCTTCGGAAATACCGCAAATCACTAACGTTTAATACCACGTCGATAGGATCGCTATTTAACCATTTGTGAATGAATTTTATATCCCTAAAGGCTTACAACAAATCTTTTTCCGGGGTAATGTAAAAATTAGGCAATGTGTTCGTCGAATTACAAGCGATGTTTCCTGATGTCCAGCTTTGATCCCATCGCGCACGCAAAGGCCTACCCATTTCCAGCACCGGACTTTAGTTATCTTTATCAAAACGGAACGTGGTGTCCTTTGGAAGGTCGGGATATTAACACCTCCTTAAGAGTGCCGGTGCTTGCGGCGGGTTCTAATCAATCGCCTGAACAACTCGCGAGAAAATATCGTAATTTACCAGGCATCGGTTTGATACCGGCGGAACGGGGACTGCTAAAAGATTTCGACGTAGTTTATGCTGCACATTTTGCACGCTACGGATCGGTTCCAGCGACCTTCCAGCGCTCTTCTGGAACTACGGTTAGGGTGTTCGTTCTATGGCTTACAGAACGGCAACTGAAACGCATGCATGAGACCGAGGGAAATTACAGCTACGATTGTCTAACTGATTTAGAACTTGAGCTAGATGGTGGTAGGTCGTTAGTCGATGCCTTTGCCTATACGTCTCAGTTTGGCTGTTTCGGGCACAAAGGATCCTGTGTTTCCTTAGCAGAAATAGCCGCATATCATCGGAAGTTTCCGGCGCTTTGCCAGTCGGAAATTCTTACAGTAGTAAGGGATTTCTTGTCTCCTGGGGCGAATTTCGATGAATTTATTGCTGAGCACATCAATGACCACGAAGTGTTGGTTGATCGCTCGAAGAGATTGCAGGAAAAATCAATTCCAATCGCATATAAGCGACAAGTCAAAACTATCCTTTGAGTGGATTTATTTAATTAATTAACGG
>CAYZMI010000009.1:39843-42538 GCA_964479475.1 uncultured Rhodospirillaceae bacterium
GGCCAGGCGAAACTGCCGGTTAACCCTGCAGCCGCAAATAGGGCAACTGTTCCCGCATAAAAGCCCAACAACCACGGCTTGCTACTAAGTCCAAGTTTGCGTGCGGTAGACCTTACGCCTGCCAAAGGGTCGTCGCGACGGTCCTGGTGAGCGTATATCGTGTCATATCCCAAAGTCCAAAATACACCACCTACATATAGGCATATCGCCGGCAATGCGATTTCCCCGCGGACGGCAGCCCACCCTAAAAGGGCACCCCAATTAAACGTCAGGCCGAGGAAGAGTTGCGGCCAAAATGTAATCCGTTTCATCAAAGGATATGTAAAGACCAAAACAAGGGAGGTGACCCCGACTGCGATAGCAAATTTATTGAGACATAATAGGACTAATAAACCACCCACAAGCTGGACGATTAGGAACACGACTGCTCGAAATACCGTCACTTGACCACTTGGAAGTGGGCGATTTCGTGTGCGAGCGACCTGTGCATCGAGGTTGCGATCCACAATATCGTTATATGTGCACCCCGCACCACGCATAAGCAATGCGCCGATACCGAATGCTGCTAATAGCCAGGCATCTTTCCAATCGTGCCGAGCCATCGCTATGCTCCACCAACAGGGGAACAGCAGCAGCCAGGTGCCGATGGGCCGGTCGTAGCGCGCCAATCGTATGTATGGGTGACATTTACGCGGCATATATTGATCCACCCAACCATCAGCCGGAATATCACTCTGGTCGTCGTTTGGCATAGGAGGCGTCGTATTAGTCTTGTTGACCATGCTATAAGCTTTTCAACCCATAATCTGTCTATTCTATAAGATGGGTTGCAGTATAGCCCAATCCTAGACGAACCGTAGTTTAACGCCATGCAGATTATTCGCTTATTTGTCGATCACAGTTTGGCTCACAATGTTAAGGTCGATTTAGATCAGAAACAGTCACATTATTTGTTCAACGTATTGCGGTTAGAGGACGGTGGTGTGGTACATTTGTTTAACGGGCATGATGGTGAGTGGCGATGCGTGGTTAAACGAACCGGTAAGTTTACGTCTTGCGCCGTATCCTTGTCATGCGTGCGACAACAAGATAGAGGACCCGACCTTTGGCTAGCTTTCGCTCCCGTTAAGCGGGCACGCATAGATTTTATTTCTCAGAAAGCAACAGAGCTTGGGGTGTCCGCCCTCGTTCCGGTGGTGACGGAAAATACATCTGTTACTCGGGTAAATATTGATAGGTTGCGCAACAACGCAATTGAAGCTGCGGAACAGTGCGGAAGGGTTTCCGTGCCAGACGTGCGTGCTCCGGTTGCGATTAGTGACCTTCTAGATTTTTGGCCTAGTGAACGGCGGCTGTTGGTCTGTGACGAGACCGGTGCAGGTACGCCTATATTCGACGCATTACAAAGTTTAAAGAATAGCGCCGCCCCTTTGACTTGGGGCATACTAACCGGGCCCGAGGGCGGATTTTCTCGGACGGAGCTTGACCTATTTGCTAAAAATACCATTGTTACCCGGGTAGGGCTCGGACCGCGGATATTACGGGCAGATACTGCAATAATGGCGGCACTCGTTTGCTGGCAGGTGGTATTGGGTGACTGGTGTGATAATTAGGGCATCAACGCGTTTTGTGTAGCAGTTAGGTAGTAGGAACAAATTATGGCAGCTCCCCCATCTGGTCCCGGTCAGCCCATCGGCGATAAAACGCAATTGATCGAGTATCTTGAATCCGGTTGCCGTAAGTCGGAGGACTGGCGAATTGGTACCGAACACGAAAAATTTGTCTTTCAACTTGGTACGCTTCGTCCCGCACCGTATGACGGCGAATGGGGCATTCGCGCATTACTCGAGAATATGGTGCGTTTCGGATGGAACCCAATTTTCGAAGGCGAAAATCCTATAGCATTGCAGCATGAAAACGGTTGTTCCGTGACGCTGGAACCTGGTGGCCAATTAGAATTGGCTGGAGCGCAATTAGAAACAATTCACCAAACTTGTGCCGAAGTTCACAATCACTTAGCTCAGGTTAAAGAGGTATCGAACGAACTTGGTGTCGGTCTCATTGGCATCGGATTCCATCCTACTGCCAAGCGTGAGGATATTAATTGGATGCCCAAGGGGCGTTACAAGGTAATGGGCGAATATATGCCGAAAGTAGGAGGATTAGGCCTCGATATGATGTTGCGCACTTCCACCGTGCAGGTCAATCTAGACTTTAAGTCTGAGGCCGACATGGTCAAAAAATTTCGTGTTGGATTGGCATTGCAACCCATCGCAGTCGCTATGTTCGCTGATTCTCCTTTCGTTGAGGGCAGGCCTGCTGGGTATTTTTCGTATCGTAGCCATGTTTGGGAAGATACCGATCCTGATCGTTGTGGAATTCTGCCGTTTGTTTTTGAGGATGGGATGGGCTTCGAGCGTTATGTGGACTATATGCTTGACGTGCCCATGTATTTTATTTACCGCGACGGCGCCTATATCGACGTGGCCGGTCAATCTTTTCGGGATTTCCTGGACGGTAAATTGCCTGCGCTTGCTGGGGACATGCCTACTGACAGCGACTGGTCGGATCATTTGACAACTGTTTTTCCCGAAGTGCGTCTAAAAAAGTTTCTCGAGATGCGTGGTGCTGACGGAGGGCCTTGGCGTCGACTTTGTGCTTTGCCTGCCCTGTGGACCGGTCTTTTGTACGACGC
>CAYZMI010000009.1:42638-44409 GCA_964479475.1 uncultured Rhodospirillaceae bacterium
TTAATAGATTGTTCAATGAATATGCTTACTAGCCGCAATGAGGAATTTTAAGTACGTCCGCGATTGAAAGAATTGTTGTGGAGGGTGGTAGGAATAAAATTCCGTGCACCAAAACCTGTCGTTTTAGTTTCGCAGTTGTCTAAGCAGCAGTTCCACCGACTGTCAATTTGTCGACAAGCAACGTAGGTTGACCGACACCTACTGGGACCCCTTGACCATCCTTACCGCAGGTACCCACGCCGGGATCCAGCTTCATGTCGTTGCCAATCATGCTCACCCGGGTTAACACATCTGGGCCATTGCCGATCAGGGTTGCGCCCTTAACTGGCGCACCTAATTTCCCATTTTCCACTATATAAGCTTCTGTGCAGGAGAATACGAATTTGCCAGAAGTAATATCCACCTGGCCGCCGCCAAAATTGACGGCATAAAGGCCCTTTTTTACTGAATTCAAAATTTCTTCCGGGTCTTTGTTCCCCGCCATC
Source organism: uncultured Rhodospirillaceae bacterium (assembly GCA_964479475.1). Classification (GTDB taxonomy): domain Bacteria; phylum Pseudomonadota; class Alphaproteobacteria; order MPNO01; family UBA2964; genus JAQBTY01. The sequence goes on from CAYZMI010000009.1 coordinate 43,124, forward strand.
ATGTATGTATTGGTCATGCGCGGCATGGGCGCGCAGGCAAAGCTCTCGCGGCGGCCGTTGCCGGTGGGGGGCATTCCCATAAGCCGTGCGTTCTGCCGATCCTGCATGTAGCCCACCAATTTTCCATCTTCAATGAGCACGGTTTTATCGGTGGGGGTACCTTCGTCATCAACTGTTAACGAACCACGTCGGTCGTTGATGGTTCCATCGTCCACCACGGTCACACCGTCAGACGCCACCTGTTCGCCCATCAAACCGGCAAACGCCGACGTTTTTTTGCGATTGAAATCGCCCTCTAACCCGTGACCGATGGCTTCATGCAACAGAATGCCCGGCCATCCAGGTCCAAGGACGACCGGCATTTCGCCCGCTGGTGTGTCCACCGCCTCAATGTTCACTAGGGCTTGGCGAAGCGCTTCATCCACCTGAGCCTGCCATTTGTCCGATTGGATAAAGCCGGTATATGACAGCCTACCTCCAACGCCGTAGCTACCAGCCTCCATACGATCGCCCTCGGCCGCAATAACCACAACGTTAAGCCGGACCAACGGCCGAATATCGGCGACGCGTTCGCCATCAATCCGAATTATTTGTACCGCTTGCCACTCACCCGAAATTGATGCTGAAACTTGTTGTACACGTTTATCGAGACTACGGGCGTATGCATCGATATCTGATAGCAGTTTGACTTTGTCTTCAAAGCTCACTTCGGCAAGAGGATTTTCATCATAATAAAGTGAACGGTTGGTGCCCTGTGGCGCTTCTGCAGTGGTGCCTTTGTAACCATGATGTACCGCGCGAACGGTTTCCGAGGCTCGTCGCAATGCATTTTCCGATAGTTCGGAGGCATGGCTGTATCCTGCCGCTTCGCCTGCAATCGCCCGCAGACCAAAACCTTGCGTCGTATCAAAAGACGCACTTTTTAGACGACCATCGTCAAAGGCGAGGCTCTCGGATTGGCAATATTCTAAGAAAAGCTCGCCGTCATCTGCGCCATTTAACGTTTCATCTACAATCTGCGTGATTCGGTCTTGATCCATTCCCGCACGTTCAAAGAATATGCGGTCGGTCGTTGCAAGATTAGTCACATTTGGCTCCTTCGCACTTGGAACTAGCTGTCCGTTCCTGTGATACCCGCAACTTGGGCTATCTAGATATGTAAGTCATCATTTTTACACGTCTACAACAACAGTTAATTAAGAATTGTTTCCTCAACAGTCCTTGAATGCGACATTCCGTCGCGTTCGGTCGTATCTCTACTGCCGATATAAAGCTTGAGATACAAT
>CAYZMI010000009.1:44509-52008 GCA_964479475.1 uncultured Rhodospirillaceae bacterium
GATTTTCAACCGGCGGCAACTCCCGTGATGGAGCAAATTAGAGACTTTCACCAGCTATTATTCATTATCATACTGTTGATCTCTATCTTCGTGTTGGGCTTGCTCCTTTATACGATGGTGAAGTTTAGGGCCAAGAATAATCCAATACCCAGCACGACCACACACAACACGGTGATCGAAGTTCTCTGGACCGTGGTACCAGTAATTATTCTGGTGGTTATTGCAGTTCCATCATTTAAGCTTCTTTATTTTACGGATGTTGTGCCCAAGGCGGACATGACCATCAAGGCCACCGGTAACCAGTGGTTTTGGACCTACGAATATCCTGATCACGGAAAGTTTACTTTCGACGCAAACATGATTCCCGACGACGAACTGAAACCGGGTCAAAGGCGTCTGCTCGAGACTGATACGACCGTCGTGGTCCCGGCTAACGCGACTGTGAGGGTCCAGGTTACAGCGGCAGACGTTTTGCATTCTTGGGCGGTTCCAGCGTTTGGGGTCAAAATAGACGCGGTGCCCGGTCGGCTAAATGAGACCTGGTTCAAAGCAACCAAGGAGGGCACCTATTATGGGCAGTGCTCCGAACTTTGCGGTGTTAATCATGGCTTTATGCCGATCAAGGTTCAAGTGGTCTCGACAGCGTTCTTCGAATCTTGGGTCGCGAAACAACGAAAAGCCGCCGGCCTTAATGCACCGTTCATGAATGCGGTCACTGTCACGGCAATGAAGACTTTGGCTCGCTAAGCGAGAAGGCAGAGAAATATGAGCGATTTAGATACCGCCCACGGCCACGACGATCATCATAACCCGACGGGTTGGCGGCGTTTCGTCTATTCCACCAATCACAAGGACATCGGTACGATGTACCTTATCTTCGCCATTGTGGCGGGGTGTATCGGTTTAGCTTTCTCGATTATCTTCCGCATGGAATTGGAGCAGCCAGGAAATCAAATTCTGGGGGGCGACCATCACATGTACAACGTGTTGGTGACCGCCCACGGGTTGATCATGATATTTTTTATGGTTATGCCGGCAATGATTGGTGGGTTTGGCAATTGGATCGTCCCGCTCATGATCGGTGCACCCGATATGGCCTTCCCGCGTATGAATAATATAAGTTTTTGGCTCTTGGTGCCTTCGTTCCTCCTACTGATTTTGTCACCATTCTTTGGTGGCGTCGGTGGCGGATGGACTATCTATCCTCCGCTAAGTTCAGATACTGGACAGCCCGGACCGGCTGTTGACATGGCAATCTTTAGTCTACATCTCGCCGGAGCATCGTCGATCCTGGGTGCGGTAAATTTCATCACAACAATTCTCAATATGCGTGCTCCGGGTATGACGCTGCATAAGATGCCGTTATTTGTATGGTCAATTTTAGTAACAGCATTCTTATTGCTTTTGTCCATGCCAGTATTGGCTGGCGCTATAACCATGCTGCTGACTGACCGCAATTTTGGCACTTTTTTCTTTAAGGCTGAAGGCGGCGGTGACCCAATTCTTTTTCAACACCTATTTTGGTTCTTCGGTCATCCAGAGGTCTATATCCTGATCTTGCCGGGCTTCGGGATTGTCAGCCAAATCGTAACCACCTTCTCGCGAAAACCGGTGTTCGGGTACCTCGGTATGGCCTATGCGATGGTTGCTATCGGGGTCGTGGGCTTTATTGTTTGGGCACACCACATGTTCACGGTTGGTTTGGATGTTGATACCAAAGCGTATTTTACTGCGGCCACTATGGTTATTGCGGTGCCGACGGGGATCAAGATTTTTAGTTGGATCGCTACAATGTGGGGTGGTTCCATTGAGTTTAAAACCCCGATGCTGTGGGCCATAGGTTTCATATTTTTATTCACCGTTGGAGGCGTTACCGGTGTGGTGCTGGCTAATGCCGGTGTCGACATTGCACTGCACGATACGTATTACGTAGTGGCCCATTTCCACTATGTACTATCTCTGGGCGCAGTATTTTCCGTGTTCGGCGGATTCTATTACTGGCTCCCCAAGATGTGTGGACGGCAGTATCCTGAAGCTCTGGGTAAATTACACTTTTGGATCACCTTTATCGGCGTGAATTTGACATTTTTTCCACAGCATTTCTCGGGTTTAGCCGGTATGCCACGACGAATTCCCGATTACCCAGATGCCTATGCTGGATGGAATGTAATTTCTTCGTATGGATCCTATTTATCAGCAATCGGGGTAATACTGTTTTTATTTGTAGTTTGGCGTACCTTTTCGGCTGGAGAACGTGTTGGTGAAAATCCATGGGGAGAGGGGGCTACGACATTGGAGTGGAAGTTGCCTTCACCGCCACCGTTCCATTCGTATGACGAACTACCCGAGGTCAAGTAGGCTAATCGCGTACTAATCTATATGCGGACGAGGACGTTGTGAGCCAACAGCAAAGCGAGCTACAGATTTCTCCACCAACCAGCAATGTTGCCGATGGAGGTGCTGTCGCGGACTATATTGCTCTTTTGAAGCCAAGAGTGATGTCGCTAGTGGTATTTACTGCATTTGCCGGGCTGTATCTTGCGCCGGGTTCACTTCACCCCGTCATAGCATTTTGTGCCATATTATGTATAGCCGTCGGCGCTGGTGCATCGGGCGCAATCAATATGTGGTACGATCGCGATATTGATGCCGTTATGGCCAGAACCTGTGAACGGCCTTTACCTGCGGGGCGTCTTGCGCCAGGGCAAGCACTTGGGTTTGGTGTGGCGCTTGCGGCCGGCTCTGTTTTGATGATGGGGTTGATGGTCAATTGGGCCGCGGCCGCATTGCTTGCCTTTACGATTGCATTTTATGTCTTCATTTATACCGTTTGGCTAAAACGACGAACATCTCAGAATATAGTTATCGGCGGGGCTGCCGGTGCCTTCCCTCCGATGGTTGGTTGGGCAGCAGTGACAGGTGAGATTGCTCTCGGGTCAATAATATTATTTACTATTATCTTCATGTGGACACCGCCCCATTTTTGGTCTCTATCGCTTTACCGCCGGGGCGATTATGAGCGGGCTGGCGTGCCTATGCTGCCCGTCGTTGCGGGTGATGCCGAGACCAGGCGTCAAATCCTAATTTATACAGCTGTTTTAGCTCCGCTGGGGACAGCACCAACCTTAATCGGCATGGCGAGCCTCTACTTCGGTGTGATCGCGGCCGTTTTGGGCCTTGTATACATTTTTCTGGCCGTTGCCATTTGCAAATATGATGGGGAAGTTTATCCCCGGCGGGCCTTTACATACTCACTAATATATTTGGCCATATTGTTTGCCGCACTGATCGTCGATCGGGCTGCGAATCTTACGAGTTAGGAACTGGTGCTGTTGATGCGTCAAACGGAAGAACAACTCAGAAGGCAGCGGAGCCGTAATCTCGCTGTGGCAGCAGTGCTTCTAGGTTTGGTAGTGCTATTCTACGCAATTACCATGGTTCGAATTAGCGGAACTGGATGATGCGGCGCGCAAAATTTACGACTGTAATCTGTTTGCTTTCTATCATAGGTGTTATGAGCACGTTGACGGCTTATTCCGTGGAGCTTTATGAAATATTTTGCCGTGTGACTGGTTATGGTGGAACAACACAGGTTGCTGATCGAGGTATCGATCGGATCGTCGACCGAAAAATCACAGTTAGGTTCAATGCTGATATCAGTTCCGCATTGCCATGGCGTTTCGAGCCTGTTCAAGATTCTATGACTGTACTTGTAGGTCAGCCGGCGCTAGCATTTTATCAAGCTGAATCGAACAATGACAAACCCGTCGTTGGCAGGGCGACATTTAACGTCACGCCAGCCAAAGCCGGTCAGTATTTCACTAAGATCGATTGTTTTTGCTTTACCGAACAGACACTTAACCCTCAACAAGTCGCAGACATGCCGGTTCAATTTTTTATAGACCCCACCATCGTCGAAGATCGCAATTTAGACGATGTATCCACTATCACTTTATCGTACACATTTTTCAAATCGCCAGAGAACGATAAAGAGACACCCCTTCAGGCTGCCGCTTTACGGCAAGAGACTGCCAAATCCAAAGTACAGGCTGTAAATTGATACCAACAATTAACGACGGGAAGTACGAAAATGGTTGCACCCGCTGATAGTTCCACCGCCGCACAAGGCAACAATCATAAACATCCTTGGCACCTGGTAGATCCTAGCCCCTGGCCAATTGTAGGGGCGGTTAGCGCCGGTGTGCTAACTACCGGAACGGTGGTCTATATGCATGACGGGGGTGGCTGGTTACTGGCGCTAGGTACTTTGGGTATCCTTATTACCATGTTCTATTGGTTCAGAGATGTGATCCTTGAGGCCACGTTTCAAGGACATCATTCCGTGCCGGTCCAGATAGGTATGCGCTATGGGATGGTGCTGTTCATTGCGTCAGAGGTTATGTTCTTCTCAGCTTGGTTCTGGGCGTTTTTCAATGCCAGCCTATTTCCCCCCGAGCAGATTAATGGAGTTTGGCCTCCACCCGGTGTGGTGCCGTTCAACCCGTGGGAATTGCCATTTCTAAATACGCTTATTCTGCTGACTTCCGGCGTTACAGTAACCTGGGCGCATCACGCGTTGATTGAGGGCAATCGTACTCATTTACTTCAGGGGTTGGCACTAACGATATTGCTTGGCCTTACTTTTACCGGTGTTCAGGCATACGAGTACAGCCATGCTGCATTTGGCTTTAAAGATGGCATCTACTCGACGACCTTCTATATGGCAACCGGTTTCCACGGCTTCCACGTGATAGTTGGCACCATCTTTTTAATCGTTTGCTTTTTTCGGGCGCAAAACAACCACTTCAAAACCGACCACCATTTTGGATTTGAAGCCGCCGCTTGGTACTGGCATTTTGTCGATGTGGTGTGGTTGTTCCTATTTACGTGTATTTACTGGTGGGGGACCGGCAACGCGGTCACACACTAAGCTTCTTTAACGGGCGGCGTGTAGAGACGTGCAAGGTTTTTGTCGTGAACAGTACGACTTCGCCATCTGAGGTATGGCCGCGAGTTCCACCAATACAGGCCGGTATTTGGTGCCGTTGCCCTCGATGCGGCCGGGGACCATTATTCGTGGGTGTTCTGACTGTTACGACACGGTGCAAAGTGTGCGACTTGGATCTCTCGGTCAACGACGCTGGCGATGGGCCGGCCGTCTTTGTCATTTTTATTCTTGGTTTTTTCGTGGTGCCTTTAGCCTTGGGAGTGGAAGCATGGTTCGAGCCCCCAATTTGGCTTCATCTTATTGTTTGGCCGCCGGTCATCATTGTGTTGGCAATATTACTTCTACGCCCAATGAAAGCGATAATAGTGGCCTACCATTTCAAAAATTTCCGGGACAAATACGACAACTGACGCCATGGCAGTAGTTAGCCAATCAGCGTTATCGCGCTTTAGTTTTTTAATTTTTTCGGTTTTAACCATCGCAGGTCTCTTCGCTCTAGGTACCTGGCAACTTGATCGTTTGAGTTGGAAAAATTCGATGATCAACCAAATTAAGGCAACTTTTGAGAAACCCCCACTTCATCTTTTCGGTTCCCTAGAAAGCATGATTGTCGAAACTCATCGGCGAGTAACGGTTACAGGAAAATTTTTGTACAAAAAATCTTTGGCATTGGGCCCCAGAACCCTAAATGGCCGTGCCGGCTGGCATATCATAACCCCACTAATTTTAAAAAACCGTGTCGTAATTTTTATCGATTGCGGATGGGTCAACGATCGGAAATTCGCAACCGTTCAGTCCCAATGGAATTTATTGGACAAATTGGAAACTGTTACCGGTAGAATCAAACGATCTCAGCGCCCCAATATTTTTGTTCCAGACAATAATCCAGCTAAATCCGAATGGTATTGGATGGATACCGCTAGTATGGCGGAAGTTAATGATTTATCCCAAGTAGCGCCATTTTGGATTATCGCAGACAGGGAAACATCACGTAAAGTTGGATATGTTGATAGCGTTGAGATGCCCCCTAACAACCATTTGCAATATGCAATCACCTGGTTTGCGCTTGCTATCGCATTGACCGTTTTAACGATTGTTTATTGGCATCGGACACGTTCTAAGAGGAAAGAGTAAACAACACTTGTTGTAATTTTGAATTAGAGTTGCAAGACAATATCTGTAATCGATAGTGAAATTCTCCAATACATCATGAATTACGAATTTCAGCGTAGTAGAAATTCTCTTCCTACTTTGACCCGGGCAGTTCCGTCATATTCTACGATATCGGCGGTTGCATACGTTTCGCTCCAAGTTTTTGGTAAATAACTGCCAGTACCAATAACATCCACAGGCGCATTAGCTTCGGCGAGCACGCGGCATTTTGCTGGTCCAAAACCGCTTGATGCGACTATCTTGACGTTGTCGTATCCTTCCAAATTTAGGGCTTCGCGCAACCTCCAGATTGCTGCGCCTGTCACACCTGCACCAACCAAATAACCAAGTTCTCTCTCCGATCGATAGCCACGTACTGCATCGGGGGCATGCCGCTCCAACACCGCATAAGAAGCGGAAGGGTCGAGACTTTCAATATATCGGCTTCCTGGTGTGTCCAAACGAACAGACAGTGAGCCGGCAATTACGCGTTCGGGAAACCGAGCTGCGACTGTTAGCGCATCGCTTACCTCCTGGCCGAAATAGTCAACAAGAACAGTCATGGGTGCATCGGGAAAAACTTCATCAAACATTTCCGCTGCGCGTAATGTGCTGCCGGCATAGCCGATAAAGGCGTGTGGCATGGTACCTTGACCAGCAGCATTGCCGAAATAATGCGCGGTAGCATCGGTTGCATTCCCCTTAAATCCTGTGGCACCAACTTTCTTTCGCGCTTTCGCCGATCCAACCGATGCTGCGTAAGCCATCATTTCTGCCATGTCAGTGCCAGCACAATGACGAGCATCCATTGCTATAAAAGCTGTATTCGGTAAATTCGAACACATCGTATAGGCGTTGTAGGCTGCAACGCAGGCGGGCCCCAACTTTTGTAGCAACAGTGTTTCTAAATCGACGAGATGTAACAACGACCCGGTAATGTACAGAATAGGCTCCCCCGCGCCTACCCACTTGCCCTCGTGATAACGCAGGTCTATTTCAAATTTGGTATTTCGTTCTCTCGACATTTCGGCCAACCAATCTAGGGCAAGCCTTGGTGCTGAAACGACAGGGCGGCGCATGAAGACCGCATACGTTACTGGGACATCGCCGAATTTTGCGACTGTTTTTTTTGTATGAGTGAAATATTTGTCTGTCCAGCGAGTGATGTCGGTGTTTTTTGTCGGCCAAGCGGCCCTTTTCTGCCTTCTGCTGGAATTTGACGAAAGCGACGTTTCTATTGGATCGCTAGACTTTGGCCGAATATTAGACGCCATGGCGCAGTTCTTTCCGATTAGGCAACGGATCTGTGCTATTCAAGCACAATTGGACTTGCATCCGATAGCCGCTTTTCACATCTACCCAATAGATGTGCTGTGGTGGCATAGATTAGAGAGCCATT
>CAYZMI010000010.1:0-9318 GCA_964479475.1 uncultured Rhodospirillaceae bacterium
CCCGTTTTCCGTGCAACGTCTCGACACACAAAATAAACGATTCCCCGATCTTCAAATCGGTTCACGAAGGCCGAATGACTTTAGCACTTATTGAGAATTGTCCAACACATTTGGCAAGAGCGCGACATGGTTCTCAGCCATATGAATGAAGCTTGTTCAAACGGTCTGATGAAATTCGTGGTGACACAGCACTCTCAGGCCGTTGTCGGCTGAGATCCAAACGCAATTATACCCGCTGGGGTCGGTGCAGAAGTCATTGGACAATGTGCCATACCAGGAGCAGAATTCTTGCAAACATATTCAAATTCCTTGGAGGCTAACATGGATTCCATTAATCCCGCTGATTTCCGTCCCGACAATGTTGCTCCTATCCGCAGCGATCTCCCTGGTACGGTTAATTCAATGCCATCGCCGACCAAGCTTCATCACCTCCATATATTCTCAGACGAGAATTACGATAAGATGGTCGAATTTTATCAACGTCTGTTTAACGCTGAAATCGTGCGCGTTAATCCGAATGGGCTTACATTTATAACCTATGACGATCATGATCACCGGGTGGTTATAATCAAAAGACCAGGCGCCCAGAAAAAACCCGATAATTTTATCGGTGTTTCACATCAAGCTTATTGTTATGCAAGCCTTGGCGAGTTGCTCTACGTCTATAAAAGGATGAAAGAGTGGGGTTACGAACCCGTTTGGACCGTCAATCATGGCAATTCTACATCCTTTTACTATAGGGACCCTGACGGTAATCAGGTCGAAACCATGATGGATAACTATACCCCTGCGCAAACCAAGGAATATAAACGCCACTACCAATGGTCTGACGAATTTACGGCAATGGGTGATCCGACATTTGATGCCGATAAAATGGTTGAACTTTATGAGTCAGGTGTTCCGGATACTGTCCTTCTTGACCACACGGAAGTCTGCAAGTTGATTCGCGAAGGCGGGCTTTAAATATAAGGACCCAACAAATCAGGGTGGGGAGTTTGATGCGAGGTCGTTAGGCGAAGCGATCGCAGATAGGTTGAGGTGGTCTGATTTTCTCGTCAAAAATGTAGGGTTACGGCTTCGAAAGCTGGCGATGAACGTAAAGAATGGAGAATGGTGAGCTTTGCAATCTGCTCAGATGGCGGTTCGACGGATTTAAACGCCGAAGGTAAATCGGCTGCCGACGTTAGTTGTTACCAGCTGATTCGGCATGCGCTGGCGCATTGCTTCTATGAAGGGCGCGCCGGAACAATGCATGGGGATCACGACGTCCGGTTTGAGCTTCTCAAACTCATCGACTGTATGTTCGATGTAATCGTGTTTCATTGTACCCAAATGGAAGCCCCCGATTACCGCGTGTAATCTTTCTACATTGGTGACAGACATGGCTGTGCGGATGGTGTTGATGATCCCAGTGTGGCCACATGATGAAATGACAACTAGTCCGCGTCCCTTAACGATATAGCATGTTGCATGTTCCTCCGGATGATCGTCCTTGATGAGTTTGCCGCGCCGTTCCTCTTCGGTGAAGTGATCCTCGCTGGCGACCATTGAGCCGCCTGTGATCTGTTCGAAACTATTTCTGTCGATATAGCCGGTGGTGAAGGCGCCATCCAGCGCCTGTGGTGTCTCGCTGGCAATCGGCTCCACTTTATGTGCGGTCAGAGCGGTACGATCCAATGCGCCCCAGGAAACCCATTCATCGCCAACGCCTTTGGTCCAGCGTTCTCGGAAAACACCTTCGCCGCCGATGATAAACGGCATGTTGTCCTGCATGCGATGGCGATACGTGCCTATGAAGCCCTCAACCCCACCGTAATGATCACGGTGTGCGTGACTCAGTATCAGTCCGTTCAGTCGCGCTGGATCAATGTCAAGAAGGTCAAAATTGCGATTTAGAATTTCCGGCGTGTAACCAAAATCAAGAAGATGTTGGGCGCTTTCGCCATTAGTTACCGACTGGAGGTGAAGCGACAACCCCCACTCACAGGCTAGTGTTGTCATCTGTCGCCCAGAAATCTTTCCCACATGTTCGATGTTAACGAATGGGTGAGTGGCAGCAGGCAAAAAACGTTCGTAAGCGGAATCTACGACAACCCGGACAGAAACCTGATCGACTATGGGTGCTATGAAAGGCGATGTGGGATTCAGCGCAGAGCCCATGGTACCTAACCTTCCCCCCAATAATGTGTCACGACTAAATAATCCTCTTACGTTGGTCTCGCTGTCCGTTAGGTCACGCCAAACGCGAAATATGCACTGGTTGGCGACGGGTCCAGCGGACATATTTATAAACAATTTTTGGTAAATCGAAAAGATTGCCGTCCGGTTTGTGTGATTGCATTTCACACATGCCCTGATGTTTTTATCAGTTTAGTGTGGTTCAACATCGTCACCACCATGACGTCCCAGAGCCCAACCAATTTCCGTGATGTTTTGTTCGGCGAAGGCGCGGGGTTCTTCCTCTAGTGTCAGCGCTAATGTTGACTGCCAACGGTTGAGAAATCCAAACAGAGAAATGACAGCGACGATTTCAAGAATTTGGTCGTCGGAGAAATGCGCGCGCAGGAGTTCGAAGTGGTCGTCATTAACTGCATTGGGGATAGCCCCAGCGGATCGAGCGACCGCAAGCGCTGCTCGTTCAGCTCCGGAGAATTGCGGATCTGTTTCGCATTCGAATACCGCCTTAATCTTCTCTAGCGGAACACCAGCTTGCGCGGCGGCCTCTGCGGTGTGCGCCATGGAATATGGACATTCCGCAACTCGGCTTATGGCGTGTGCTATCAGGCGTTTAAGTGGCGTGGGAACCTCGCTGGGTTTGAGATAAACCTCCTTTATCAGCGCAAACCACGCCGTAAGGAGTTCAGGTTTTCTGGCCATGACGCGCAGAGTCATGGGTACAAATCCCAGCCGCTCCCGGCATTGCCGAAATAATGCTTCTTGTTCGCTACCAGGTTTGGCAGGCGTTGGCGAAATACGGGTCATAGGTACGTCGCCGATAAGATTTCTTCCGCAGCGTTTTCGATTATCGTTCCTTTGAAAAATTTGGGATTCATCGATCCGTGCAAACGCACCGTGTTCCCATACATAAAGCTTCTGTACTGCGTTTCGCTCATCAGCCCGTCCTCCAGTTGTTGGTATGCCTCTACGGTAACTGTGCGTGAATCCGCTACATCCCAGTGGCCCATATCAGACGAGAACAGCGCCTGGATTGGTGTTTCGAATGGCATGCCCTCGCCTCGTAAGGCAGCGCCGGCATAAGGCTCATCCGCCTCGCAGCCAAAGAAAAAGGGGCGCGCGAACCGGTCGATGAGATCCTCGGCACGGCTCATCCCACAAGCGTGAAATTCATCTACGAGTTTTGGGTCCTGACGATCTTTTTCGCCCATTCCGACATCCCGAGGCGGCGGATCGAACCCGTCCGCATCCGTAATATGTTCGGCGACGATACCATTGGCATACTCCATAAATAATGACGCCATCTGCTGCTGATCGACATTACGCGAATCAAACTGGTGTATGCCGTCGGCGCTGCGTTTTTCCCATCGCTCTTTTAGTCCTTGCAACAGAACGCCGCCCCACGCGCAGCCACCTTCCATGAAACCGAATGTGAGCGCGGGAAACCGCGCCGTGACGCCACCGAAAAAAAGCGCCTTGGCAAACATTTCGCCACCAGCGGCAAAGTGGCCGCAGTGGTTGAACATGAAATTGCTGATCGAGCGCCGTAACCCCATCCCAAAAGTCGTGTTATGGGCGGTGACTGCAACACCTAACTCAACGCATTTGGCCCACACGGGGTCATAATCATAAGGGCTGTCGAGTGCCAGCATGTCATACCAAAGTGCCGCCCGCGCGGTACGATGGTCGGCACCATCCATGGCAGGTGGTGTGCGCGGGACAAAATTGGCGAGCTTGATCGCTTTGAGCTCTAAAACATTTACCGCATGGTCAAGCTCAGTGATAGCTTCGTCCGGAGTGAAGGTCGGAATGATCGCAACAGGTGTCATTCGTTCGCCGTGATCACGGTACATGTCCGAAACCATCGTGTTGTAGGCGCGGCAGAGAGCCGGGCGGAACGTATCATGGGGCAGATTAACGTATATGAGCCCCGCTGACGGATATAGGATGGCAAAATCGATTCCCAGTTCATCCATCCGCGCACGCCGCAAATTGGGTAGTGCCGCGGTGGCACGATCCAGTGTGTTTGCCCCGGCAGTTGCCCAGAATTGCGGTCGGCCGAGCCGCCAGGCTACCCGTTCGGCCGGTGTTGACTGGTCCCATTGCGCCGCTCGCACCTTTTCGTCCCAGGCCAGAAAATCCTGACGTAGGCCCGGTCCGAACAATTTCTCTAAATAATCGAGAACAATTTTGCGATATTCTAGAATGTGGCCATCGGCATCGATGGTCGGGTGTCCTTGTTTTTTGCGAATTTGGGCCGCCGTCAGATTTTCTGTCATTTGCTTATTTCTCGTCTCAAATTTGGCTAAGACGTAGAAGGCGACGTGCATTGCCCCCGAGTATCTGGGCTTGTGCCGCCTCATCTATTGCGGGATGCTCGGTCACTACCTCGATCGGGTGGTCATACCCCATCCCGAAACAGAAATCGCTGCCGAGCATCACTCGATCGGCGCCCACTTGCTCGATCAAATAGGCTAGCAACGGGCCATCATGGGTGATGGTGTCGTAATAGAATCTCTTCAGATAATCCGACGGTGAACGATCCGGGATTTTCTCGCGCAAATGGGGCATGATATTCCAGGCATGGGTCATCCGGCCGATTATCGAGATCAGCGCACCACCGGCATGGGGTAGGCAAATTTCCAGTTTAGGGAACCTGTCCAGGATTCCATCGAAGATCAAATATGCCGCGGCGACCGCGTTGTCGAATGGATTTCCCAGCGAATTAACAAAATGCCATCGGCTGAGCCGTTCTGCGCCAATCACCCGGACGGGGTGGAGAAATAACGGCAAACCCAGATCCTCGAGCCTCTCATAGACGGGGAAAAATGCTTCATCTGAAAGTTCGCGATCGAGTATGTGGGTTGCGGCGTAGACGCCCCGGATGCCGGCCAGTTTGGCGATGCGCTCCACCTCCTCTACGGCGAGGTCGGGCTCATGCATAGGGAGGACAGCAAATCCGATCAGCCGCTTTGGATGGGCTTCGTGCCCTTCAACGATGGCATCGTTGAAGGCCCAGCACAGTTTTTGGCCCAACTCGCGTCCCGCCCAGTAAACCATGGGCACTGTCAGTGAAAGCGCGTGGACGTCGATGCCGCGCTCGTCCATATCCTGAATACGCTTATCAAGGTCGACAAAGTTTGCCTCCAGGGGTGGCATTTGTACCTTGCCAACCCTAAGACGCACGCCCTTGGGATCGCGGCGGTCACAGCTTGCATCGAATGGTCCACCCTCTGCAGCGATTAGATCGAGAAAGGCCTCGGGGTAATAATGGGCGTGAATGTCGATCGCACTATGGCCGTGCATATTGCTTACTCCAGTTTGATCAGCTATCCGTCTTAGCGCTGGGGGTTCATCACCGCCCAGACCTTCTGTGGCGTCACCGGCATATGCAGATTACCGGTGTTATAGTCTCTGAGCGCGTCAGCTACAGCGTTCATGGCCGCGGCAAGAGCCGGCGTAGTACCTGCTTCACCACCGCCTTTGACCCCCAGCGGGTTACTCGCGCTCAGCGCTGCTTCGCAGGTTTCTACGGCGAAAGAGGGTAAATTATCGGCGCGCGGCATACCGTAATCCATGAAGGAACCGGCGATTAGCTGACCACCTGCGTCATAGATATTTTCCTCCCAGAAAACCTGTCCGATACCCTGCGCGATACCGCCATGTACTTGGCCCTCGACTATCATCGGGTTGATGACGCGGCCCACATCGTCCACCGCTGACCAGCGTTCAATGCTCACGTGACCGGTCTCCGTATCGATGTTCACTTCCGCGATAGCGCACCCTGTAGGATAGGCGGGCAGCCGGTGCCACATTTCGTGCTCATCGGCGAGCGGTCCTCGCAGGTCCCTGGGCACGGCGTCGGTTAGGGCGGCCCCCGCGAGCTCGAACATACCGATTGCACGATCTGTACCCGTCACAACGAAGCGGCTTTCTGCAAAACCCACGTCTTCTTCCGCGGCCTCCAGAATAAGAGCAGCAAGACGCTTGCCTTTCTCGATAATCTTGTCTGCCACCCAGACCATCAGCGCACCTGCCAACCGCATCGAGCGGTCTGAATGCGAACCGCCCCCCTCCTTTACGATCGCAGTGTCCCCGGTAATCAAATTAACGGATTCGAACGGCACACCAAGGCGGTCGACGATAACCTGGGCAAAAGTGGTTTCATGTCCTTGCCCATGGTTTTGGGTACCTAGTATCATATCGATTCGACCCTCAGGATTTACAGTAATCTCGCACCGTTCCTGCGGCCATCCGACGGGTGTTTCCACATAATTCGACATCCCTATTCCACGCAATTGGCCTTCCTGAGAAGACGCTTTACGTCTCGCGTCAAAACCGGCCCAGTCGGCAAGCCGAACGGCGCGTTCCATGTTGTCGTGAAAGGTGCCGCAATCAAAGGTCACGCCCATCGGGTTGGTGTAAGGCAATTTGGTTTGTGGAATAAGATTGCGGCGGCGCAGTTCGACCCGGTCGATGCCCAGTTCAGCGGCTGCGGTATCGATCAGCCGTTCTAAATTCATTATAGTCTCCGGCCGACCGGCGCCGCGATAGGGCGCGGTTGGAACTGTATTGGTGATGACGCCACGCACTCGGACATAGGCTGCAGGTAAATCGTAAATACTAGTAACAATCCGTACCCCGTTGGCGAGGGGAACGAACGACACCAGATTACCGCCAATATTTCCCAAATGATCGATCCGCAGACCGCGGAAATTCCCCTCCTCGTCGAGCGCCAGCGAGGTGCGGGTGATCAAATCGCGCGCTTGATAATCGCTGACAAAGGCTTCGGATCTCTCCGAATTCCATTTGACGGGCCGGCCGATTTTTTTGGCGGCCCACAGCGCTAGTACGAATTCCGGATAGACCCAGTTGCGCATGCCAAACCCACCGCCCACCTCTTCGCATTTAACCCGCATATTTTCAGCGGGCACGCCGAACATCTGCATCAGGGTCCATTGTTGGCGCACTACCCCTTGGCTTCCCGACAGGAATGTATAGGCATCGTTTTTGGCATCGTAGGCGCCTAAACCCGCGCGCGGCTCCATGGAGACAGCAGAAATGCGGTTATTGCGTAGCTCAAGGGTTGTCACATGATGGGCGCCCGCAAAAGCGTTGTCAGTTGCCGCTTTATCTCCCAGCTCCGCATCGAATGCGGTGTTGTTCGGAGCGTTTTCCCATACGACCGGCGCGCCAGTCTTCACGGCAGCAGCGCTGTCAGTGACCGCTGGGAGTACATCTAGGTCAATAGCTACTTTTTCCGCGGCATCTTTCGCCTGATCAAGCGCCTCGGCAACAACAAAAACCATCCCCTCTCCAATATGCCGCACCTTCCCGCGGGCCAGCGGGTAATGTGGCGCTTGGAAAATTGGCGACCCGTCACGGTTGGCGAAAGCGGGTTCCTTGGGATTATGGATCTGCGGCGGATTGACTACATGCGGAATGGCGTCCATGCCGTCTTCCATATAATCCTCAGCGGTAAACACCCCAAGAACACCCGGAGCGGATTTTGCTGATGCCGTGTCGATGCTCTTGATGACCGCGTGACCCACCTGGGCGCGCAATACGAAGCCATACACCTGACCGGGGAGCGTATAATCGTCTGTAAACACGCCGCTACCGGTTAGAAGCCGTCTATCCTCCTTTCGCGGCATGGGTGCGCCGATACCCTGATCCATTTAGCCACTCCCTAATTTTCGTTTTCATTTTGTCGCAGGAAAGCCGACTTGAAAACCGCTTGCGCTGATTGACGGTGTCGATTGTCTGGTTCCAGCGCGGGCGTTATGATTTTTACTAACAGCGGGGAGTTAGCGACGTGATGGACAAAAAAAAGCGGGAGATGAAGCTTGGCATGTTTATGCGCGAGGCTGGTCATCACATTGCGGCCTGGCGGACGCCTGAGGCACCTAAGAGCCCCGGTAACAACGTTCAGCACATTGTTGGGCTTGCCCAGACCGCGGAGAAAGGCTTGTTCGACATGTTGTTTTGGGCTGATTCGGCAGGCATATGGGGTGGTGATAAGGCTGACCTTAGCCGTATGTGCCGTACTGCCTGGATCGAGCCGTTCACCATGCTGGCGGGACTAGCGATGGTGACTAAACATATTGGTCTCACCTGTACCATGACCTCGACCTATACTGAGCCATTTAATTTGGCACGCCACTTTATGTCGCTTGATGTGATGAGTGGGGGTCGGGCGGCATGGAACTTGGTGACGTCGGCCAATCGGGCGGAAGCACAGAATTTCAATCGGGAGGCCCATATCGCCAAGAGCGACCGCTATCATCGTGCGCGTGAATTCGCTGAAGTGGTGGTCGGGCTCTGGCGCAGCTGGGACGATGACGCGTTTATAGAGGACAAGAAAGGGGGCAAATTTTTCGATCCAGAAAAACTGCATGTTTTGGATCACGTGGGTGACCACTTTAATGTTCGCGGGCCTCTCAACGTGCCTCGTTCACCCCAGGGTCATCCGGTGATGATACAAGCTGGTGCGTCCGCCGAAGGGCGCGAACTTGCTTCCGCCACGGCCGATATCATTTTTGCCGCGACCCCGACCATCGAAGAGGCGCGCCTCTATTATTCGGATGTAAAAGCCCGCGCTGCCCGGCAAGGGCGTGATCCAGATCATGTGAAGATCATGCCTGGTGCTGGTATCATGGTTGGTAACACTGACGAAGAGGCCGAGGAGAAGTTTGACCGGTTACAGAAGCTGATCCACCCACAGCTGGGGGTTCGGCAGTTATCAAATTATGTGAACTATGACCTGTCAAATTTCCCGGTTGATGGGCCTTTGCCGCCCATTCCCATCGATGAAATTTCCAATAGCCGGGTTCAGCTCCTGGTAGATATGGCAAACCGGGATAATCTCACCATTCGTCAACTCTATGAAGCGATCTCCGGAAGTCGCGGTCATATGACATTGCGCGGATCGATAAAAACAGTTGCCGACACACTTGAGGAGTGGTTTACGACCGGCGCTGCTGACGGCTTTAATATACTTTTCCCGACTTTGCCGGGCGGGCTAAATGATTTCATCGAGCATGTTATTCCAGAGCTGCAACGTCGTGGAATGTTCCGTACGGCTTATGAAGGAACCACATTACGCGAAAATCTTGGTCTACCACGGCCACCTGAAAGCCAACA
>CAYZMI010000010.1:9418-27224 GCA_964479475.1 uncultured Rhodospirillaceae bacterium
GAATAAACTTTGATACAATCGGTCCATTTGATTTGGATCTCTCCGATTTTCTGATCGTAAAAGATTTGGCCCCCGCTAATCAGCTTGCCGAGCGCTTCGCGTCAATTTCATTGGTTATATGTTAGTTTACCCACCCAGCGCTTTTGGGCCTCAAACCCCGCTGGCATAACATTATTTTTTTCCAATTCTTGCATTGTTTTGAGACGTGCCTGTTTTTCGGAATTATCTTCGGGTATATTTTCCAGCGTCGTACCAATCATTTTCTCGTAGTCTTCGCCCACAGGACAGACATCCTGACAGCGTCTACAACCTGTAACCACGCCGGCACCTCTTAGAATGCTCTGCCACAGGTTGAACGATTCTTCAGATTGCAGAAGCTCAAGCTTTTCTTTGATTTCGGATGCATTGAAAATATTCTCTAAGTGATCAGTTAAATGTGAAAACCCGTGCGGTGATCGATAACGATCACAGGCAGACCAATTCCTTCCCCAATGCCCGACTACATCGCCCGGACATGTGCTCAAGCACCTGCCGCATTCTGGACCTAGGCAGAGCGAGTCAGTTGCCGGTTGGTCTGTTTCGCACTCGACTGTCGCCATTACGGCAGTCAACATTACCCGTGGACCAAATTCTGGTGTAAGGAGTTGCAGGTTTAAGCCGAGGGTACCGAGACCTGCTTCCACTGCGGCATGATTTAGCGATAACAAGGTAGTCATGTGTTCAACGGGATCATTTCGATAGGCCCATGGATCAACATGAGTTGGCGGTATAATTATTGCGGGGTAACCCATATCCTCCAACCAATAGACAAGCTGCAGAGATGTTTCTTCTAGCATCGTTAGAGTTAGCTCGTCGTTGTAGTACTTATGCCGTTCGTCCCAACGGGTAATTCGTGTCGTACCACTTGTGTAACGTTTTGCTAGAACGACCACTCTTCCTGCATCATGTTCGGTGATATCTGAAGGTCTCGTTGGAAAATCTGGGGGAGGATTTTTCTCCAATACCTCACCGTCGGCAATTCCAACTAGATCTACCCCTAGTTCAAGCGCTTTTGACTTAATGTCTGCCGCCGTAACTGGTGTTTTAAATGCCGATACCATTCTCTTATGACCTTACTCTTCTCTAGACGCATTCGCTGCGGCTTCTTCCTTTTTGCGTTGCTCTTTTTTGAATGCCTGCATTTGGCGGGCTACTATACCTTTATAGCCTTCGGGACCAACCCAGCGGATATTCCAATCGTTTAGTCCATCGATTGGGTCCTTATTTTTTCGGGCATCTTTGAAGGCTTTGCCCTTTTCAACCTTTTCAGGCGTTTTCTCCGGAATAATCTTCTGACTTTCTGACAAGTAAGCATGATAGTCATTACCCACCGGGCATACGGCCAGACATCGTGGACAATCCCCAAACGAACCCACAACCCTAAGGAGGCCCTGCCAAAAACCGAATAATTCTCGATCTCTTAAAAGATCGCGTTGCTTCTGTTCTTCTAAGCCTATGAACTGACTCCAAAATTTTAAAATGGTGGAAAAGCCAAATTCTTGTGCTTCGGTTGCACATGCTCGCTTGTCGATACCGAAATGTCTGATCGCGTCCGATGGGCAGGAATAAAGACATCGGCTGCAAGATTCGCCGATACAGACCTGCTCCGTAATCCGCTCATCGGCTTTAATTTCTGCCTCGGTTAAGATACCCGTCAGATAGATGCGAGGCCCAAATTCTGGGGTAAGTATATTCACGTCCAGCCCAAATGTACCGAGGCCAGCCTCAATGCCAAGATGACGCGTACTCAAACGCCCGTAGCTTGCCTTCTTATATGACCAGTCTGTCTCTTGAGCTGCGGTCACAAATGATGGATATCCTTGCCCTTCAAGCCATTCGGTAATCCGGAAAGCGGCTTTGTCCATCGACCGAAGAACCAGCATATCGATATATTGCACGGGTATATTTTTCTTTGCCCTAAATGCTCCCACAGGTATTCGCTTGGCAATAACAATCACGCTTTTTACAAGCGGTGAAATTCGGTCGGGAGTTTGTGGCCATTTTGGGTCAGGTGGAAAAGCGTTAAGCGTTTCGGCGCTGACAACTCCCACGAGATCGGCCCCCAAAGACTTGGACTTCTCTTTTACTAAGTCTGACGCTAAATCAAATGGCATGGAATGAATGCGGCGTAGCCGTTTGAGGGGGACAGTTTCATATTAGTCTTACTAATATACTGTCGCAATAATCTCAAAGAATAACTAGATATTATCATTAGCTTGACGGTCGCGAGAACGCCCTCACCCCGGGGCACATTAGGAAGACAACGGTGCTGTTGTTACCACCCTTGCCGAATTACGGCCTTTAGCCTAAATTTTTAAGAAGTGCGTGTTTTCAGTGGTTTAGGGGCTTTTTTGAGGGTATTAAGCGGGAAAGCGCCGCGTTAACTATCTTCTTGTTTAGGCATATTAAGATACTGATTTGGGTGAGGAAATCATGGTGGTTAAAGAAACATTTAGCCGATGACGGTTGAAAAGCCAGAAGTGCTGGTCGTGGGTGCGGGAATAGGCGGTCTGACATTAGCTCTTTCACTTCACAAACACGGCATCTCCTGCCAGGTATTTGAAGCAGCCACAGAATTTAGGCCCTTGGGAGTTGGCATCAACTTGATGCCGCATGCTATTAGAGTTTTAACTTCCCTTGGCCTTCAACCGCAGCTGGAGCGGTATGGGGTTGCGGCGCAGGAATTCGCTTTTTTTAATCGGCATGGCCAATTCATTATGGCAGAGCCATGCGGTTTATTAGCCGGGTATGAATATCCTCACTTTTCAATTCATCGCGCCGATCTGCATAAAGTACTTTTAGACGCGGTCATCGATAGACTTGGACCGAATACTGTCAACCTCGGTCACCGTTGTTTGGGTGTGGATCAAGATGAAACCAGTGCCACGGTTAGGTTCCAAGACACAGTATCCAGGACCGGCGCTATCGCTATCGCGGTCGACGGGTTTCACTCCTCTGTAAGACGTCAGTTCTATCCAGATGAAGGCGTCCCGCATTTTGGTGGAATCAATATGTGGCGCGGGGTCACGCGACAAAAACCATTTTTGACAGGCGGTAGTGTAACGCGCGTAGGTACCGTGGCGCGTGGCAAGATGACTATCTACCCCATACGTCAGTTCGAGGATGGCACACAGCTTATAAATTGGAACACCGAGCAACCGCGTGAAGATCATAAACCAAACGACTGGGCAACGCCGGGTCAGATAGAGGACTTTATTGAACCATTCCAGAGTTGGAATTTCGATTGGCTTGATATTCCAGGACTAATTAGGGGGGCAGAGTTTATTCTCGAATATCCTATGGTGGACCGTGATCCTGTCAACAAATGGACCCATGGGCGCATTACCCTTCTTGGCGACGCAGCACACCCAATGTATCCGCGGGGCGGTAATGGCGGTGCTCAAGCCATTTTAGATGCTGAGATTATTGCAAGGTTTCTTGATGTAATGGATGACCCCGTTGCGGCACTGCAGGCCTATGAAGAAGAAAGGTTGGAAGTTACAACAAAAATTGTTTTTAAGAACCGTGAGCAGCCACCCGATGTTATTATAGAAAAAGTAGAAGAATTGACCGGCGGCATGCCGTTTAACCGCATTGAAGAGGTCATTGATCCCGCAGAATTAGTGGCAATCTCAGATAGCTATAAAAATGCGGCGGGCTATAGTCTGGAAAAGGTTGCAAGAGGCGATAAGTGACTGGAATCTATACTCCTAAATCGTATCTCCATAGCACTCACACAAACAAAAACAATGGCCGGGAACAAAAGTGACATGGGCTTCAGTGATTTGCGACCACAACCCCCTAGAGACTTGTCCAATACTCGTGAACCTGGCCCTGCAAATGCCTATGGTGAAAAGGCGCTGGAACTTTCGCGCCGAGTGGCGGAGAATTCCCGAACTGTAATGGATATACCATTTGGGCAGGACTATTACCAAAAGCTAGACCTGTATCTCCCAGAAAATAAAGATTTGTGCGACCTTCCGGTTCTAATATATTTTCATGGGGGGGCCTGGCAGCATGGTTACAAAGAATGGAACGGGTTTATGGCGCCCGTCTTCACCAGTTTGCCCGCTATCTTTGTTTCCGCATCCTATCGGCTTGTCCCAGAGGTCAAATTTCCAGCGCCACTAGATGATGCGATGGAGTCGTTAGATTGGGTATGGCGAAATATTGCATCCTACGGTGGCAATCCTAACCGTATATTTGTCGGCGGATGGTCGGTGGGTGCGACATTGGCGTCACTTATCGTGCTGAGACTTGATCTTTATCGCCGCTACGGCCTTCCTGATGATGTTATCAAGGCGTGTTTTGCTGCGAGTGGTGGATACCGCTACAAATCTGACGTACTGGCACCCGGAAATAGTGGAAAATCTTATGGTGATTTGATGTATAACTGTCCTCAAGATGAGTTGCTTGCGGAACCGCTTCTATACGTTAAGGGTAATCAAACCCCATTCTATATTTCCTGGGCATCCGGTGATTTTCAACATGTTATGCAATCAGGACGGGACATGGTTGATGCGCTAATGAACGAGGGCTGCCGAGTAGAATCTCATGTATTCGAAGGGATGGATCATTATGATTTCAATCTTGCACATGGCGATCCCAAAAATAAATGGGTCCAAACGGTATGTGGATGGATGATGCATATTGATTATCAATAGTGGTGTGCAGTGTACCTTGTTGACTGTGGGTTGCCACCAGGCGTCGCAGGTCCAAGATAGCCCGCCTGTCGAGGTTCAGACCCGACAGCCCATCATGCTGTGGCTATTGTCTGATAGCTGTAACGCCATGCGGGACTAGTCATACTGTACCCATTAAATTTGATCGTATTTAGGATATTCGTATGACGTATGTAGTCGCAGTTGATATCGGTGGTACCTTTACGGACTTGGTGGCGTATGATCACGATAGCCATTCTGTGCTCTACGCCAAAAGCCCCACGACTTACGACAATTTTGTTGCTGGTATCATAGAATGTTTCCGCAAGGCCAAGTTGGCCCCGGCTGATGCAAGCTTTGTTAATCATGGTACAACCTTGGTCATAAATGCGTTGATCCAGCGGCGCGGAGCCAAGGCAGCTCTAGTGACGACAAAAGGGTTCCGAGACACTCTTGAGATCGCCCGCGGCAACCGGCCGTCGCCCTTTGAATTGCATTATCAGCGTGATGAGCCTCTGATTCCGCGTGAGCTTCGCTTTGAAGTAGATGAACGCCTTAACAGCCGCGGCGAGGTCGTGCGCCCGCTTGATTGTGACGGGCTTACAGCTCTAGCCGCGACTTTACGTGACATTGGTGTTGATGCGGTTGCTATTTCCTTTATCAACGCTTATGTGAACCCCGCCCACGAACAAACCGCGGCAGCAGTACTAAAAGACCTTCTGCCTGAGGTCTATATTACCTTTGGTACAGAATTATCAAACGAATGGTATGAATATGAGCGGACATCTACCGTTGTGGCCAATGCGTATGTAGGACCCGATGTGGATCGTTATATTGCCCGACTTGATGACGATCTGTGTGCGGAGGACTTTACCGGTTCCCTGTTCATGATGGGGTCAAACGGTGGTGTGCTGTCGGCTGCGCGGGCCCGTCGCCAGCCGATTTCCCTAGTCGAATCGGGCCCAATCGGCGGTTGCATCGGGGCAGCTGCCTATGCTCAATCGCTCGGCTTCGATAACGTCATCTCTTTCGATATGGGGGGTACCACGGCAAAATGTGCTTTGGTCGAAGATGGTCGTTTCTCCGTTGATTCTATCTATTATGCGGCAGGTTACATACAAGGTTTCCCCATAAAATCTTCAGTGCTGGACGTGATTGAAGTTGGCTCTGGCGGAGGTTCAATAGCCTGGCTGGATGCTCAAAACCGGCTCCATGTTGGGCCACGTAGCGCCGGCTCCACACCGGGGCCCGTATGCTACGGCCAAGGCGGAACCGAGCCCACTATAACTGACGCTAACCTTTTACTGGGTCGGCTTGACCCTGAACGATTTCTAGGTGGTGAGTTAACCCTCGACGTAACTGCGACCAAGGAGGCACTTCGCAAGGGACTGGCCGAGCCACTTAAGTATGCTGGCGAAGATGAGTTCGTCCAGTTGGCCGACGGTATCTTGGCTATTGCCACTGTGATAATGGCGGGTGCGATCAGGCGTGTTACCGTCGAGCATGGCCGTGATCCCCGAGATTTTATTTTATTTAGCTATGGGGGTGCTGGCCCCCTGCATGCCTGCGCCTTAGCCCATGAGTTGTCTATTCCGACATTAGTGGTGCCCCCAGAGCCGGGGAATTTCTCGGCCACTGGTATGTTGCTTGCTGATGCCAGACTTGATGAGGCTTGCACTTTCACTGGTCTGCTAGATGACAGCTGTGTCGCAGCAATGAAATCAAAATTTGCAGAAATGGAGCAAACCGCGCGCGAAACCCTCAAGTTGGAGATCGGTACGAGTGAGGTCAAATTCGAATATGAAACGGAAATGCGTTATAGGGGCCAGCGCCATAATATCCGGGTGCCGATTACGGACCTCGGCGATGCAGCTGCAATTCGCCAGGCCTTTGAACATGATTACCGCCGGCGCTATGGACATGCTGACGAGAACACGCCGGCCGAATTCCAGGCACTCCATCTTCTAGCCTTCGCTCAAATGCAGCAGCCCAACATCGCGGCACTATCGAAGCCGCAGAAAACCGATCACACCCCAGTTTCACGCCAAGTATATTTTGGCACTGCCGGAGGATCCGTGGCAACGCAAGTTTATGACCGGTATGGGCTGGAGCCCGGCTTTGAGGGAGTTGGCCCGGCTATTCTCGAAGAGTATGGCTCGACCACCGTTATCTGGCCCGGCGATCGATTTGAAATAGGGCCGCTGCGCGAAATTCGAATTTATTGCGCTGGGGAGTAGGAATTTAAACATGGATCGGAACACAACCAATATCCTTCGGGACCGTGTTGCTGTAGACCCCGTTACGCTTGAGGTCATCCGCCACGGAATCATCTCTGCTACTGACCAGATTGATGCCAACATCACTCGTACTGCTTTTAGCCCCTATATTTACGAATATAAGGATTATGCGGTCGGGATAGCTGGTCCTGACGGTGAGTTGATCGCACAATGTACGGGCGGTATGCCGGTCTTCGTGGCCGATGCGGTGGGTCAGGCGGTGCGAGACGGGCTTTCGATTTATGGTTCCGAAAATTTGCATCACGGCGATGTAATCGTTTGTAATCATGCCGCTGTTCAGGGGCAACATCTTAACAATACGGTGATGTACACACCAATTTTTGCCGGGACGGACTGCAAACAATTAATCGGGTTCTTTGCTATCAATGTTCACTGGATTGATATTGGCGGATCCGCTATTGGCTCAATCTCGTATTCAGGGACAGAGATCTTTATGGAAGGGCTGCAGTTACGCTCGATTAAAATGTGGTCGAAGGGGGAACCAATTCAAGAAGTTTACCGAATCATCGAAAACAACACTCGATTTCCCCAGGAATTGATGGGTGATATTGAAGCACAACTTGGTGGCTGTCTGCTCGGCCGCGATTTGGTGCAGACGCTAGCCGAAAAATATGGAACGTCGACGTTCATGAGCGCGGTTGCGATTATTCTCGATCAAAGCGAGGCGGCAACCCGCGAACAGGTGCGTGCTATACCCGACGGCACCTACGACGCCGAGGCTTTTTTAGATAACGATGGGGTCAATGACAAGCTCATACCAATTAAGGTCCGTGTCATAATCAATGGCGATAGTATAACCATCGATTACTCGGACATGGCCGAGCAGGTGGAGGGATGTATCAATTCAGGGTATTTTGGTGGTGGTCAGACGACAGCACGAGTTGCATTTAAATATCTGATTGCGACTAGTGAGCCGGCCAATGAGGGTACCTTTCGTCCTCTCAGTCTAATTCTACCCGAAGGCAAGATCCTAAGTGCCGAGCCCACTGCCGCCATGGGCCTGTACAGTATTCCATTCCCGACTGTTATAGATGCTATCATAAAAGCGCTCGAACCCGCTTTGCCAGAGCGGGTGACTGGTGCTCATTTTGGGACATTTTCTTCTATCCGGTTTTTCGGAAACCGGGTGAATGGAGCTGTGTTCAACGCTAATGATAGTGGCCATGGTGGCTGGGGCGCGTGCGCTACACATGATGGGGCTGGCCCGTTTCGAACCATGGCACACGGCGATACACGTATCATTCCGGTGGAGCTGCAAGAATCTCTGCATCCTTTTCGCATTGAAGAGTTCAAGTTGCGGACCGACTCTGGTGGTGCTGGCAAATTCCGCGGTGGCATGGGGTTTGAAAAACAATATTACGTACTTGAAGAATGTAAGCTGTGGTCAAATTTTGACCGAATAGGTTGTCCACCCTGGGGGGTCTTCGGTGGCAAACCCGGATTGTCTGGTCAAGTCCTCATCAATAAGGAAGACGGGAGCGCTGAGGAGGTTCTTTACAAAACAGAAGGTTATGTATTGAAACCAGGCGATAGGGTTAGGGTGGAAACTGGTGGTGGCGGCGGTTACGGCCCGCCTAAGGAACGATCGATGGAATTAATCAGCCGAGACATGACCCGCGGCTATATTTCGGCCGACAGCGCGCGTCGACACTACGGCGTTGTTAGGGACCCAGACGGCACAGTACGCAGAGTCGACTGAAGCAAGTTGAGTCAGTGTCATTCCTCAAAGAACTAGCCTCCGCCCGGTTTAACGATGAAGTGAGGGGGGATTTGTTGCCAATGAGGATTGGGCACCTCGCATGCTAAAGCTAGTCAATCACGGCAATGCGTAGATGGCTCACATAAATAGTTGACCGAGAATGGCCACTAAATTGTGTGACTGATAAATAATGTCCGACAAATCCTTCGGGGCCTGGTTACCTATTTTTTGCCGTAGTTGGGAATAAAGTCTTCGAGGTCGATGTTTTCATGCCCCGGTACGTGAATTTCGTCTGGGAAATTATCCTTTCGGGTGGCGTCGATACCCGTCTTCGTCACTAGGTGTGACCCGCCAGAGGGATCGTATGAGGCGGGGTCTAGGGGTGAGCCCTTGGCATAGGGCACCATAAAAATGTCGCGATCTGCACGCACGCGCGTCGCAATGGCGTGCCAGACCTCTGTATCGTTGTAAACATCTACGTCTTCGTCCACCACGACCACGAATTTCAGGAACGGATCAGCTACAAATGCGGCCATCGCAGCCTGCTTTGCTTCCCCTTCGATCATTTTACGAATAGAGATGAAGCAAATAAACCGAAAACGGCCGCAGCGCGGTACCGCTACTTCGTGCAAAGTAGGACATGCAATTCGGATTGTTTTTTCAAGGAAGGTTGTACGAATGATACCTGATAACAGCAAATTATCAGCGTGGCCGACAAATGCATTCTGATACAGCGCATCTTTTCGCCGGGTGATTGCCTTTATTTCCAGCACTGGATTGTTGCGTTGCGGTCCATAGGTACCGGGGTATTCGCCGAAAGGAGCTTCCTTGCGCCTCTCACCGGGGCGGGTAACGCATTCCAGCACGATCTCAGCATTAGCGGGGACGTCCATTGGTATGGTTTTGCAAGGCACCAATTCTAAAGGGCGCTTTAGCATGGCGCCCGCGAGGTCGAGTTCGTCTGTATCCAAGGAAGAAAATGCTAAAGAGCCAATGAAGAAGGCAGGGTGGTGGCCGATTATGATAGCCATAGGGCAGGGGTCACCTAGCGCCTCATACTTCTTCCATATAACGTTGCCGTCGGCCGTTTCCGACACTTGAACGCCGAGAAGGTTCTTGTCGTGGACCTCATGCCGGTAAATTCCGATATTGTTAATACCAGTGTCCGGATCCTTCATTAGCGCCATGCCGGCGGTGATAAATGCACCTGAATCTTTTTCGTGATACGTGCAAATGGGTAACTCGCGTATATCCACTTCTTCACCAATCATCACTAGTTCCTGCACCGGCGCTTCACCCTGGTGTTTGATTGGCTTGATGGGGTTAGCTTCACGCTTTGAGCATTCAACTAGGAACTCCTTAATACCACCTTCTTCCATTCCAATGCCGTAGCGGAGCCGCTCGAATTTTGCGTGCATATTGGCAACTAAAGGAATACTTGATCCCTTAACATTTTCGAAGATCACTAACGGGAACTGTTCGTCCTCTTCCAGACGGTGCAGGATACCGGACACCCCAAACCTGGGATCAACTTCTTTAGTAATGCGGACTATCTCTTCCGGATGTTCGGCCTCGAGATAGGCGATGAAGCCGTGAAGATCAGGTGAGTAGGCGTTAGAGGCGTTATCGGTCATGACTTAGTCCATTTTGGGCGGGTCGATTGGCCCTTTAGCTTTCAACCATGCGGCCATACCACCCGCTATGTGGGCGACTGGTTTAAGGCCCATATCTTGGGCAGACTTGGCAGCAAGTGCGGATCTCAGTCCCCCAGCACAGTAAAACACAAAGGTTTTGTCTTCCGTAAAGAACGGTCTGTGGTAACTAGTTGTGGGATCAATCCAAAATTCCAACATGCCGCGTGGCACATGGCGTGCGTTGGCTATGCGACCAGTCTTCGCTAATTCGCGTATATCGCGTAGATCAATAAATAATATGTCCTCTCGACCGTGAATTGTGAGTGCCTCTTCTACGGTTAGAGTTTTTACCTGGGCCTCGGCCTCGGCGACCATTTGCTTAATGGGATATGTAATGTTTTGTGGCAAGGAATTCCTCGAGCCTATAGTTACGGGAGACTAAAAGAATAGCAGCGATTAATCGCTAGGCGAAGAGGTGGCGCAGGGGTGTGTGTGTCCGCTATGCGCCCAATACCAGGCGGCCATCGGTTCATAAATCTCTGTCACATTGGGTCGGTACTTTCCTTTCGAGAAGTGTCGGTAGAGCGTAGCCGTGTTGATGAATACTCGTTCTCGGTCAATCCAATGAGGGAATAGGTCTATCACTATTTCTTCTGCTGCGGCGGTCCAATGGAGGCCGGCATCATAGCGTACCTTTGCGGCATCGCGGAGCGTGGTGAGGTATAGTTTTAATTCGCGCACAGCTGTCTTGTCGCAAATCGGACCGTGGCCGGGGACGATGATTTCAACATCCCAACTGAGGATTCGGTCGCAGGTTGCAATCCAGTTTTCTACCGGCCCGGCCCAGATAATAGGATGGCCTTCAACAAACATAATATCGCCTGTGAAAACTGTTCGATCGCCGGGCACGTGAACCAATACATCACCGTTAGTATGGGCAGGGCCTACATTATAGAGGTCTACTTGTTTGTATCCGACGGTAAGGTGATATTCGGTTTCAAAGGTCTCGGTTGGTAGGGTGTTCACGATACCCGAAAAGTCGAACTTTCGGCCCATCAACTCCCAGATCAACGCGCCGGATTCTCCATAATCCCGCCAATTTTTGACGAATTTTAAGAAAACCTCCGGCGGGCGGCGTTCCATCTCCTCCTTACAGGCACGGGAAGCGATGATTTGGGCTTCCTTCACCAATTGGTTGCCGTATGTGTGGTCACCGTTTGCGTGTGTGTTCACCAGTGTGCTGATATCAGTAGCGCCTGGCACGGAATCCCGCATTTGAGAGAGCATTTCTGCGGTCAGCGGCAGGTCAAACAAGGTGTCGATCAGCAGAGTGTCCTCGCAATCGACAATCAAACCAGCGTTGCTGTAGCCCCAACCGCCATCTGGTTGCAAATACGCCCAACAACCGTTGCTAAGGTCGTGCAGCCCCTTCTTAAAGCCCGGTCGTTCCATGTGCTCCATTGATCCGATGTGCCGTTCTGGTAATACTAAAGGTAACCCGATCGTCCTACCATAGGCTCGGCACTGCATAACGCATTTCCGGGGTAAGACCGAATGACATCAACCATCCTTTCGCTTCTTGATAAAAGAACCGCGGAGGAATTCCATCGCCGCGGAGATTGGGGAGATCGCACTATCTATGGCGTAATTCGGGATCAGGCGGTCGCACAGCCAAACGCAAATGCTATAAGCGATCGAGGGCGGTCGCTGACTTACTCCCAAATTCAGGCTGCTGCCGATTCGCTGGCCAGTGATCTTTACGCCCGTGGCGTGCAGAGCGGCGATCGGGTTGCTTATTGGTTGCCGGATCGTGTTGAAAGTGTGGTCATCGTTCTAGCCTGTTCCCGGAACGGTTACATCGTTTGCCCGTCGCTGCACCGTAATCAAACTGTGGCGGAGGTCTTCCAACTTCTAAAACGGATGCATGTGACAACCTTTATTTTTCAGGAAGGGTTTGGAGCAGACGCCACTACAGCGAACATTGAGACCGAGATCGCCGCATTGGATTCGTTGCGCCATGTCTACAAACTCGGGCCAGTGGACAACATTGAACCCTTTTCCAGCTTACTACTTGCCAATCCGGGCTATTGTCCACCACCCATAGATGACCCGGATCGGGTAAGTTATCTCGCATTTACTTCGGGCTCCACCGGACGGCCAAAAGGAGTAATGCACAGTGACAATACTCAGTTGGTTACTGCGCGTGGTATTTCGAAAGACTGGAAAATTGGCGCAGGATCGGTGGTTTATTCCATGAGCCCATTAAGCCACAACCTGGGTATGGGGGCGCTTCTGACCGCAATATATGGAGGGGCTTCCTTCGTGGTACATGATCGTGGGCGTGGTGAAGGCACGATTGAACGCGTGCTACAGATGAATGCAACCTATTTGGTAGGCGTACCCACTCACGCCATCGATTTACTAAATGAAATGGACGCCCTAGGTATGGATCGGCTGGGCAGTGTGACCGGTTTTCGCGTATCCGGCGCAGCGGCATCGCCTACGGTGTTTAAACGTCTGCTTCATGCTGGTGTGGAGCCCCAGAGTGGCTATGGCATGACCGAAACGAATGGGCATCAATACACGCGCCCAGGCGATGGTCCCACTTTGATCATCAGTAGTTGTGGCCGCGCTGTGCCTGGTTACGAGGTCCGTGTGTTTGACCCGGATGCTCCCGACCGAATGCTGCCCCCTGGCCAAATTGGACTCGTAGCTGGGAAAGGCGCTTGTTTGATGCTTGGTTATTTTGACGATCAGTTTGCGACGGAATCCAGCTTCAATAGAGACGGCTGGTTCATTACCGGAGATCTGGGGATGGTGGATAGGTCAGGTTATCTGCATCTCACCGGCCGTCGTAAAGAAGTCATTATCCGTGGTGGTCATAATATCAATCCGGAACGGATCGAAGAACTTGCGATGCGGTATGACGCCATTGAGCGCGCTGTTGCCATGCCAGTGTCAGATGACCGGCTGGGTGAACGAGTTTGCCTTGCCGTCATGTTCCGTAAGGGAGCATCCCAAGAGTTTGCGGCGGTGTTGGATCATTTGGCTGAGCAGGGGCTTTCACGTTATGACATGCCTGAATACGCATTAGCATTGGACGATATTCCACTGATGAGTAACGGCAAAATCCAGAGACTAGAAATCATGAAATTGATCCGCGATGGCCGCGTTACGCCGAAACCAATCCAATACAATCCCTCACCCAAAATTGTCTAATGCGTGCCATTCTCGTCAAAGAATTTGGTCCTATTGAGAATGCTATTCTAGGCGAGGTCCCTGATCCCGTCGCCGGTCCTGGTGAACTGCTAGTGGAGGTCCATGCTACAGCGGCGAATTTTGTTGATATTCTTCTGATCGGTGGAAAACACCAGTCTAAACCTAAGCTGCCCTATATTCCTGGTAAGGGCCCCGCTGGCGTGGTTTTGGGGGTGGGGGAAGGAGTTTCCGGGTTTACACCCGGTGACAGGGTTTTAGCAATGTGCGAGCCAGGCGGTGGTTATGCTGAGCTGCTGGCCCTTCCAGCCACGATGTGTCATCGCATGCCCGACAGCTTAACATTCACAGAAGCAGCCGCGATGGCGCTGATTTACGACACTGCTTGGTTCAGCCTTTGCGATCGCGGTAGGTTGCAGCCTGGCGACTGCGTACTGGTAATGGGTGCGACTGGCGGTGTTGGACTAGCCGCTATCCAATTGGTGAAGGCGCTTGGTGGTAGGGCGCTCGCGGCAGTAGCCGATTCCTCAAAAGCATACTTGGCGACCGATGCTGGGGCAGATACCGTGATAAATATCGGTTGCGACGATGTACACGACAGCCTGCGCGAACAGGTTTATTCCGCGACGGGGGGGATTGGTGCGGATATCGTTATTGACCCGTTGGGTGACAAGTTCTTTGAGGCCGCAATTCGTGCTCTTGCTTGGTGCGGGCGTTACGTGGTGATTGGTTTTGCGGCGGGAACAATTCCAACGTTGAAGGTGAATTACCTGCTATTAAAAAACATTGAGGTGTCCGGGTTGCAGATTGGTGATTATAGAAAACGCCGGCCGCATCTCACCCAAGCCTGTTTTGACAGGCTTTTCGAACTTTACGAAGTTTCTAAGATCGGTCCTCCACCCTATAACACAGTACCAATAGAGCGTGCGGGAGATGCACTGCGCGCCATTCGTGATCGAAAAGCGAAAGGGAGGATAGTACTTCTACAAAAAATTCAGTCAGAACCTTAGGAAAGACTTTAAGCCAGCTGCCTGCATAAAGTCCTTCCTAAGATTCTGACCAGATATGTGTGACCCCGATCAGTATGGCGACAACCAGGATAATTATAGGGAGATAGGGCAGCAGAAAACGGAAATGGTGCATGGCGCCCAACTATAACCGAAATGGCAACTCAACGAAAAAGTTTGTTATATAGAGTGCGCCCGCAATCCCTGTGATGCTACCGAGCATAAGCTTAAGTGAGTGTTCCGGTACAAAACGTTGGGTCTTTGCAGCGCACCATGCGCCAAATATACCACCGGCTGCTGCAAAAAACCCCCAGGCCCATTCAGGCGTGATTATTGTTTGGGTAAAATGCGGGATAATCACCGTGTAGGTAAATAACCCTACCGCCGACAGCACAATCACATAGGGAATGGTTGCCGCCACTAGTACATACATGGGGAGGCGGTAGATCGCAGAGAAGATTGGCACGAGTAAGAACCCACCTCCAACACCGAGTGCCGCTGAGACAATTCCAACTAGTAACCCGGTGACCATAAGCATCGCCTGTGATAGGCACCAGCGTTCGCCCCAATACTCAATTGTAATACAACCCCCGTCCCGTGACAGGGTCTTGATTGGTTCTCCCGCTGGAATTCCCGAGGGGCTGAGGCCCTGAGCGCGCCGGGCCTTCGCTGCTCGATGAAATTGTGCTTCTAGGCCGTCACCAGTTTTTCGCGATTTAAATCCGCGAATGGCGACTACAGTAAGATGGAGCCCAGCGGCCAAGAGCGCTAGTCCCACGGTGAAAATAAACGGCCCGGTGTCGGCAAGTACGGTAATACGCACGAATGGCCCGATCAGTCCTCCAGCGATCCCACCTAAACATACCCATTTAGCTAAATCGAGATTGTATTGCCGGTTACGCCGGAATCCGAACAGAGCACCGAATGGGTTGAGAAAGGTCAAAAGCTGAATTGTCGGTGTTACGCTCGGCGTGCTGAATTGTAAAACCGACATAGTGTAGGGCAGTGCGAATATACCTGCTGCCTCGCCAACGACAGCCATGGTGTAACCTGTCCAAAAACCCATCCAGATTATGTGCCAAATAGGTACCCGCACCTTGGCCAGCGGAAATGCCACATCGCTGCCAGGCAAAAATCCATGCTGCGCATAAGCAGCAATGAAACCCGCTGCCAAGACTAGTACCAGTAATGGCGCCTGTTCGGTCCAAAATTCCCGTGACAGGGATTTGTGTGTCATGACGGCGTGTGCCGCTACGTGTAACGGCTGCGGATGCGGCCTTCTACCCAGGAAGTGGCCAGAAAGGCTATCACCGAGATGGCAGTAGCGATGACACTGGTCCCAAAGGCTCTCTCCGTGAGAAACTCCTGCTTGGTAACGGCAAATAGATACCCGAGCCCGTTGGTGCCCATCAGAAATTCGGCAATTATGGCAGCTAAAATTGCGTGCGCTGCAGCTAGCCGTAGCGCGATAGCGAGGTTGGGGAACGCAGCTGGAAGCGCTAGTCGACGTAAAGTAGAAATTTTGGATGCGCCTAAAACCGTAAATAGATCTTGGCTCCCCTGCGGTAAAGCGCGCAGGCCTGCTGTCGTAAACACGAATGACGGAAAAAAGGTGATAATCACAACAATGGCAATTTCAGTCGCCATATTATAACCAAGAATGCGGGCAATTATGGGAATTAGTGATACTACCGGTACAGAGCTGAATAACACTGCGGTGGGGCTGACCAGCCCACTGAGGATCGGCGAAAACCAAGTAAGTACTGCCAGCCCAGTGCCAATTAGCATGCCACCGATCAACCCAATTAGCGCTATCAAAAAGGTCACCGCGGTGTTTTCGATATAAATTCTGGGGTTGGTTGCCATATCAATAAATACGCCCTGCGGTGAGGGCATAACGATGGGGTTGAAATCATTGATCACAACCCAGGCTTCCCAGGCAATCAAAATTAGAAGGATCCCCCAATTAAGTTGGATAAAGCGGCTTATGCGGCCTTGTGCAGGGGTGCTGTCTTCCATCTCAATTCTTTACCGAAATCGCTTATATGCGGCCTTTTCTAGTAAGGTCAGAATGCCGAATAAAAATAATGAAAGAAGAGCAGCCAGAAGCACGGCAGACCACAGCAGCTTGATTTGAAAGTTCTGCATCGCATTAATAATTAAGATGCCAATACCCCGAGGTGCACCAAACCATTCTCCTATGATGGCGCCGATAAGCGCCGCCGGCCAGGAAAGTCGCAATCCGCTGGCAATAGACGGAACAGCGGCTGGAAGGTTCAGTCGCCAAAACTGTTTAAGGCGGCTTGCACCAAATGTAGTGAACAAATCCAAGTGGGCTCGGGAGGCGCTAGTGAGACCAGAACTCATGGATACGAAGACAATGAAAAACACATGAATTGAGGCGACCCCTGCGGGTGTAGCGGCCCGGTCAATCAATATAAGGAAAATCGGGCCTAGCGCGATCGAGGGCACTGAATTAATTACAGCAGCGAAGCGGTCAGAGCCAAGTTTTAGCCGTGGCAATAGAAATGCGAGACTGGCAAGTATTATTCCTGCGCAGGCGCCTGCGGCATAGCCCGCGCCTGTTGAGCGCATAGTTGCATCGATTGCGCGGGCAAACAGCCCATGGCGGCTAGGTTCGGCTAAATAGCCGATCACCGCTGTCAGCGGTGGCCAAGACATACCGGCGAGCTGATACATTCCAATGATCTGCCAAAGTGCAAAAAATCCGATTATACCCAACGTGCCGTAGACGACCTGCATGTAACGCGTGTCGGTGGTCACACTAATTTTCCTCACTGGGATGGAGAGCTTCCGTTAGATCGTCGACCAGGGTATGAAATTCTTCGCTACGCATGACGGAAGGATCCCGTGGCCGGTCGAAAGGGACTATTACCTCGCGGATAATGCGACCTGGGCGGGCGCTCAGGACCAAAACGCGGTCGGCAAGAAAGAGTGCTTCGTCCACGGAATGTGTGACCAATACCGTCGTGATTTTCTCTTGCGACCATATGCGCTGCAGCTCAATGTTCATTTGACGGCGAGTAACGGCATCTAATGCGCCAAAGGGTTCGTCCAGTAACAGAACTTCGGGTGATAGAACCAATGCACGTGCAATGGATACGCGCTGCCGCATTCCGCCCGATAGCTGGCCTGGCCGCGCTTTCTCGAACCCCTCTAGGCCGACAAGTTCAATAAGTCGGGCAATGGGGTCACCATTCTCCCGCTGATTGGCGAGCCTTAAAGGTAGCGC
>CAYZMI010000010.1:27324-29481 GCA_964479475.1 uncultured Rhodospirillaceae bacterium
GCATCGATAGATATAGAGGCCTGGGTCATGTTACGGAGTGGAACCGGTCCATGATATCGGGCAAGCGGGTCTTCAGTTGAAAATCAAGTTGCTCGCGGTCGATCGTCAACAGCTCACGGTTCTTCATTACGACTGAACCATCGATTACAACGGTCTGCACGTCGCGTCCTACTGTCAAAGTCGAGATTGCAAATAGTGGGTCATAAAGTGGTGTCTGATCCATATCGCCGCCCTTAACGAGCAGGATGTCCGCTTTTTTGCCAATCTCCAGGCTACCTATTTGCTTTCCTAAACCAAGCGCTGTAGCACCCCCGTTTGTAGCGACGCGAATCAGCTTGTCGCTCGACATAATGTCGTGAAAATGAAGCGGTGTTCCGGTTACCGCCTGTTGTCCAATACGTGCGGCGTGGGCTGCACGGAATAAATCTAATGGACCCCAGGATGCGGCGCCGTCGGTTCCAAGACCCACTCGAATGCTGCGTTGAACCATTTGCAACAGTGGGTGCGGGCCCACATGATAATTGTTGAAGGGGCAATGGCTAACTGAGCAGTCGTGTGTGACATAAAGGTCAAGCTCGTCGGGCGCCGCCAAGGTAGAGTGCGCAGCATGGATGTAACTACCTAACGCGCCGATGCTATCCATAAACTCGGCAGGACGCTTCCCAAACTGTTCCATAGTGTAATCTATCTCATAGGAGCCTTCACATAGATGAACGTGGATACGAGTTCCAAGATCTACCGCGGCTTCGGACATCATCTGGATTAGCTGGGGTGAACAGGTAATTATCTGGCGAAGCGCAAACCAGGCTTGAACCCGGTCCTGGCTGGCCCATTTTTCGACTAAATCAACGTTGGCTTTGAAGGCTTTATCCGTAGTCTGTTTCATAGCGTCCGGAAAGGCCGCCCCTTGATCGATGGTGGAATGGGTGACAAACCCACGTATGCCAGTTTCAAGAGCAGCACGGCCCATTTCGTCCGGGTGTGGTCCACCTGCTTCGGCAAAACAGGTCGTCCCTACTGAGATCATGTTGGCATAGCAAGCAAGTCCGCTGAGATAGACGTCTTCGGGTGCCAACATAGCCTCGAACGGAATGTAGTAGTTCTTCCAAATTGGTATTTTAATTTTCTCGCGCCGCCCAATCTCCATGATTTTGCCCCGCAGGAGATGCTGGGCGGTATGAACATGGGTGTCGATCAGCCCGGGCATGGCAATCTGGCCCGTTGCATCAAGTGTTTTAACAGCATCAAACAGGTCGTCGGCGTCTTTATTGTTGCCGATCCAGTGAATAAGGTTGCCTTTAATCGCAATGGAGCCTTTTTCAATTACAGTGCCAGGTTGATCAAGGCAAACGACATCTGCGCCAGAGATCACAAGATCAACAACTTCTTTGTGGTCAACCGTCATGCGGTAGCACCCTTAATTGGTAGTATCAAAAAACAAACGACTGGGGGCGCGGTTAACCGCTCCCCCAGCCTATCAGGTCCGTTCGCTGTTTATTTAAGACTGCGATATACTTCCTGCATCACCGTCGGATCGGCGAGCTTTGATACTGGCGGCAGGTTTTTACGCCCGGTAGCCTTAGCGGCCGCATAAAGTGGTCCCGAAATTGTTGCCGGGTCGATTACTAGATATCGCTGGTTAGGATTGCTGGGGTCTTTCATCATCGCAATTTGAATTTGATTTTGGCGCACCTGTTGTTTTGGGTTAAGGCCTAAATCGGCACCGTATTTCTTAACCGCCAGACTGGCTGCAACCTTGGGATCTTTGGCATTCTCTGTCCACCCCTTCGTGACCGCCCGCATGAAGCCGACGACGGCTGCCCTGTTTGCTTTAAGGTATTTGCGAGTAGTGAAGATAATGCTGCCGTATGAGCGATAGCCGAGATCAGCAAATGAAACAAAATGAAAATCCTTACCGCGCTTTAGCCCCTTCAATTCCAGCGCCACTGCTTGGTTGGTACCAAAGGCGGTATAGCCAGCACCTTGCTTATTAAGAAGTGGTTCTGGGGAATATCCAGCTGGCACTGATTGCCAGTTGTTAGGCAATTTGTTGAGTTTTAAGGTGGCGGCGATGGCTTTGCGCTCCTTGGCGCCTTGGGCTAAGATTTTTTTGCCGACAATATCAGCTGCCTTTTTGATCGGATTGCTGCCTAGCGA
>CAYZMI010000010.1:29581-50357 GCA_964479475.1 uncultured Rhodospirillaceae bacterium
CCGGGCATCTACTCCTGCTAATTCATCCCCAGGATTGACGATAAATGCCTCGCCGCGGCTCAAAAAATCCCGGATTAGCGTGACGAAGCGCTCCGGCTGATCAACTTCTATATTATGGCCTGCATCATACACGTAGAGGAGTTTGGCGTGGGGTATCTCACGCATCAGAAGCTGACCACTTTCAGCGGGCATCATACCGTCCTTGGTCCCCTGCATTACAAGGGTTTGACATCCAATCTCACCCAATCGGGCAACGAGATCTTCATCGAGTCCAACCGAGTTATGGTAGTAGTTCGCCCATTTCCGGCTTTCAGCTAACTGTTCCGTTGTCTTTTCGCCCGGTGGGACGCGTTCGGGATGCGCAAACATGCGGGTACGCATTTCCTCTGGTGTTCCAGGCGGTTTCTGCGGGATATCTTTGGGACGGAAACCAGACGGGCATTGCGGTACCAAGAAACCTACCTTATCGGGGTGAAGCACCGTAAACCATACTGACAAAAATCCGCCAAAAGACTGACCGATGACATCCACTTTTTCGCCGATGACTTCATTTACAAAGTCGGCCGCGAGATCAGCGAGTGCCGGCATAGTGTCAATGCCATTATGTGTCGGAGTATTGTCAAACCCCGGCGCTACGAACATATAAATGCGATGGTTTTCGGCTAAGTCATCAAGTGCATAGGTGAAACGGATGCCGCCTGCACTGTGGAAATACAATATTGGCGGACCCTCACCGGCGATATAATAAGTTACAGGACCGGAAGAAAGATCGGCTAAACGTTTTTGGAACGTACTGCCAGCTCGTTTGT
Source organism: uncultured Rhodospirillaceae bacterium (assembly GCA_964479475.1). Lineage (GTDB taxonomy): Bacteria > Pseudomonadota > Alphaproteobacteria > MPNO01 > UBA2964 > JAQBTY01. The sequence goes on from CAYZMI010000010.1 coordinate 30,391, forward strand.
TCGTTATCATTTCGATCTTTCTCCCAAAATGGTCCTGCTAACTAGTACAATTATTTCTTTTTTTTCTTTTTGCCGCGAAGTACTGAACGAAACTTCTTACCAAGTCGTCCTTCGTTCTTCATCCGCCAATCATAGGGCACGTCAATCACTTTCTTCCCCTGGACGTACTTATACATATCAGCGCCTTTAGTGCTGATTAGAGAATAGCCCCGGACATCGTGGATGGTCTTTTGGCCAGCTGGTGATACCACCCAATAGCCCCATAGTTTAGCAATGTTGGGTGATTTGGAGTCTTTAACAATATAGGCACCGCGGGCGGCTAAGATTACCATATCCATGTTAGGATGTTTGACGGGCGCACCCTTGCGGATCTCGGCCCAGGCATCGGTACCCAAACCTACGGCATATTCACCGGCAATAATCCTGGAGCGCACGTCAGGATAACGTGGCAGGGTTTTGATTTTCTGTTTTTTTAACAGGGTCTGCAAAAACTGCTCGGCCTTTTTTTCGCCAAATGCATAGGAATAGTAAATCCAAGGCGAAGGCGAGCGTGGCATCGCGAGCTTGCCTTTCCATTTAGGTTTGAGCAGATCGTCGTAACTCCTCGGTGCATCTGCAGCCTTCACCAGGTTGGTGTTAATGGTGACCATGGTGAGATAACTGTCATGGGTCTTGATGCCGTATTCGCCTTGCATCAAACTTTTCGGTAATCCGAATTCTTTGGACCAGTTGAACTTGATGATCGCGTTGTTTTTTATCAAATAGCGTGGGCTCGAGGTCCAGAAAAGATCAAGGCCTGTAGGTACATTGTTCTTAAGCGCTCGGGCGACTTCCACTCGCTTGCGGGTGTGGCGTCCCCCGACTTGGTTGAGTTTTATTTTGGTGCCATAAAACGAGTTGAACCCGTTATTCATCATCTTTACTTGTCGTGGGTTCATGGTGGTGCCAAAGACAGTGCCCTCGCCTTCCTTCACTGCTGCTGGGATCAGTTTTTTCACTGAAGCCGGAAAATCAGCCGCCAGTGCTGTCGCTGATAGGCCACCTATAATGGATAGAGCTCCCGCTAAAGCGAGCATTGTATTGGTCGTCTGTTTCATCGCTTTTCCTCCTGGTTTCTATTGTTAATTCAATATTAAATTGTCCGGTCTTAATGCCGGATTTGTCTCATTCACCATAGCCAAGTTTGCGTCGGCGATTGGGATTTACCAGCGCTAAAGTCGCTGTTTGGGTGTTGGACAACCATTCTCGCAATGACCGGCGACGTATAATTTCGGCGCCCCGAATTTCTTGCATGCCAGTAATGCGTCGCGCGAGTAGAGCCAACAAGACCAACACGAATATCATATAAAGAGCTACGGCAGCCGCTGCATTCTGTTCCCCATTGGTTTGTAAATTAAATATCAGCGTTGCAACGACCTCAGAGTTTCCTGTGTTCATCACCAGAGGCAGCGTGAGATCGCGTGCTGCCAACATGCCGACCATTAGCGCGGAATAAAATATGGCAGGCGCCATGAGAGGGAGAAAAATACGTCGGAAGGTATCAAGCTTCGAGACGCCGGAAACATAGGCCGCCTCATCGAGTTCAAACTGAATTTGCAAAGACGTCGCGTTCATTGTTCGGGTGCAATAAGCCAGCATCCGAGTACCCATGGCGATGGCGACGAGCCAGATGGTACCGAACAGTGGCAACCAGTGATAGATCGCGATTCCCATGAACTGAAACGCCACGCCAGTGACGATCGTTGGAACCGCAGGTGCAAGAAAAACAATGCTGTCTGCCCAGTGTGCGGCCTTGTGTTGGCTACGTGTGACTAGCCAGGTTATGCTGGTGGCCAAGCTAGCCGCGATGACAACTGAACCGGCCATTAAAATTAGGGTGTTCTTGAGCGGTTCGCCGATCCATTCGATGGCATCGTAAAAGCTATTCAGATTTACGGTGTTCAACGCCTGGATTGATGGCGGCTGAAAGAAAGGCACCAGTGCTACCCAAATTATTGTGATGACCGGGATAATTATGCTCGCGAGAAGCCATATGCCAACGCAACCATAAGCAGCCCATTTCCAGCGGCCTAGCGGCTGCGGCGCAGAAGCGCGGACCTTTCCGCCTACTACAGCGTATTTTTTGGCCTGCTTTAAGAACCGAGCATAAAACGCAATAGCGCCGCTGCAGATAGCGAACAAAACGACGCCCGCGGCACCGGCAAATCCTAAGTTGGGTGGCCCGTCAGATTCGGCAATGGCATCGTAAATCCAAAGGACTAGTACATCTCCCGGCATGCCGATAATGGCAACAAAGTCGAACATTTCTACACCAATCACGAAATAGAATATCGATACCGCCACCATACTAGGTCCTAGGAGAGGAAGTACGATGCGACCAATGGTATGCGATTTGGAGACGCCGCTGACCCAGGCCGCTTCCTCTAAAGAGGCATCAAGATTGCGAAAAGCCGGCAACATCATGAAGACGCCGCCAGGCACCAATACAATGCCCTGCAGAAAACAAATCCAGGAAAGCTGATAGACATCAAATAACGCCCCACCGCTGAATTTGGTCATGCCAAATAGCTGGTTGACCAGACCGGATGTGGGATTGAACAACCAGACATAGGACATGGCGGTGATGAAACCGGGAATGGCGAGTTTAGCAGTAAGTAGTGAAAACAAACCGGTTCGGTAACGAAAATCCGTTCGCGCTAGCAGCCAGGCAAACGGAAAGGCAAACACAAACATCCAAAATACCGTGCCGACACCAAGCGCGATGGTACGACCGGTGACCCCTCCTAATGTATCCTGGGAAAATAGTTCGGCGTAATTGGCGAGCGAATATCGGTCGACGTCGCCTTCTTCACTAAAACTAGTGATGACATTGCCGAAAACAGAAATGCACACCATGAACAACCCAATTCCGGCGAGCAAGAAGACCCATCCTATGCCGTAGGATCTATTGGGCACGGGATGCTCCCTCGCCAGCGAGGCCGCCTTCTAAATCCTCAGATAACAGATTTGCAGCTGGTGTAACGACAACAGTATGATTTGGTGGAAACCGTAAACGGACACTATCGCCCTTTTTAACCGAATTCATATGATGACATTTAACACGGATCGGTTCCCCGGCGGCTTCCACGGTGTGGACAAATCCTTCACCCACATAATCAGACGAGATGACAGTGCCTTGTAAAATATTGGAATTGTCATCGGCCTCTATATCATTAATTTCGATATCTTCAGGGCGGACACCCAGTATACAATTTTCTCCAACTGCGAACCTGCTTCGGCTGGTAGAGTGGGCGTGTAGTGTGCCGAATGGTGTCTTCACTGTTACATGGTCACCATTGTCGGCTTGGAACTGAGCTGAAACAATATTCATATCTCCCAGAAACCGCGCAACAAATTCGTTTTCGGGGCAATGATAAATGGTTTGTGGATCGTCCAGCTGAACGATTTTACCCTGTTCCATTACCGCAATACGATCTCCGGTTTCAAGCGCTTCGGCTTGATTGTGAGTAACGTGAACTGTTGTCAGTCGCAATTCGTGCATCAGGTCGCGCATTTGCGCCCGTAACCTAATTTGTAGTTTGAGATCAAGATTACTGAGGGGCTCGTCCATTAACAAAACTCTTGGCCGCAGTGCTAACGCACGAGCCAAGGCAACACGTTGTTGTTGCCCACCGCTCAATGTTATTACTGGTCTTTGTGCCATCTCACCCATGCCAAGCATTTCGAGCACTTCGCCGACGCGAATGCGTACGTCGTTATCCGCCATTTTTGTGCGCCCGCGACGCAGTGGGAACGCAATATTTTCGTATACGTCCATATGCGGCCATATGGCGTAAGATTGAAATACCATTGCGATAGGCCTTTGGTCGGGCGGTACAAATAACCCAGTTGTTGAGTCAAAGACGGGTTTTCCATCTATATGAATGGAACCCACAGTAGGCCGCTCCAACCCTGCAATTGACCGTAACATAGTTGTCTTGCCGCAACCGGATGGACCTAGCAGTACGAAGAATTCGCCTTCCTTAATTTCAAGATTTATACCGCGCAAGGCATGCACGACACTGTCACGCAAATCGAATTTTGCTTCCAACTGCCGTGTTTTTAATATCGCCATGCTGCCTATCTTTCCGCCCCTTCATGAGGGTGGCGCAAAGACCCCTTCTTTTTGTAACCGTTCGATGGTTGCTTTGGTTGTTTCCTTCGTTCCCGGCCCGGTATCAGTCTCCATGAAAGTCTGTTTAGTAAATTCCCGGCCAAATAGTTCCGATTTCACCTGCGCTGGATAATTCATGAACACCTCGGTACGTCGTTTGCGCAACCTGTCGAGATCGATTTTGGATACCAATACCGATTCGCCTGCACCATCGATTGTCGCATCCACATTCCCGAGATAGTTAATGACTTTAGAACAACCGCGCGAAGCTTGCGCTGCGCTAAATTTACTGTTGATAGCGCCGGCATTGGCCGAAGCGAGATAGATAAAGTTTTCATAAGCCCGAGACCTACGCGCCTGGTCGAGCGTTTGGACCATGGGACCATTCCACTCTGCAGTTGGATGCAAAAGAATTTCGGCGCCATGAAAAGTGAGTACGCGCGACAACTCAAAAAAATTCATGTCATGCTCGATGATCATAGCGAGACGCCCATATGGTGTGTCGAGAACCGGAAACAGGGAGTCCTCACCATAGCGCGCAATATAGTCACTGTAGACATCTGCTGGTGACACGTTGGGAATTAAGCCTTCGACATTATGTTCGTGAATTTTGCGATAACGCAGTTCCACATCACCTGCGGGGCCGATTATGAAACCCGTCGTGAACCAAATTTCAGGCCATTCAGGATCCTGTTCGAAAGCAGCTCCCGCTACATAGACTTGATATTTTTTAGTAAAGTTACCGATTTTTGCGGTTTCAGGCCCTGGGATCTGTATGCAGATTGCTTCCCAATCCGCATCGCTGCGGGTGTGATTAAACCCCTGCAACCAAGCTTCTGGAAACACCAAAACTTTGGCTTCCTCACGAATGATAGCGCTTTCAGCAATGTTTAAGCTGCGTTGTATGTTGCGCTCTATAACGTCATCGCGGTTGGCTGGGTTGTCAATTACCTCTATGCCCGCCTGAATGCAGGCGATTTGAAAATTTTTCGTCATAATCAGGTTAGTGCCGTGTTTTGCGTGTCGGAATCACCTTTGTCCTCGAATCCCTCAGGCGCGGCATAAACTCCATCACGCAAATAGCGAGAAATTACCGACTCGGTATTTTGGCGAGCCTCTGATTTGTGTGCTATTGGTTTTTCCAGCCAGTGATTGATACCGGTGGCCTGGTGTCGACTATATTCTTTGGCGTAAATTTCGGTCCGATTTTGGGCCAACACATTGCCGCGAATTTCAGCCCGTTTTTCACGGAGCGCCTGCAGATCGACCGGGCCGATGGCCAAAGCTTCCCCGGGGTTGGGAGATTGGCCAACGATTTTACCATTGAAATCTACAATTTCGGATCCGCCATGCGAGCGGTGCAACGGCGCTATCTCTCCACTACGGCGCTGCTGGAAATTGAGCCCTGGCGAATCGGCAAACACCTCGCCCGAGACTTGCGCGACATAACCGCCATGATTTGAAGAGATTACATACATGCAATTCTCGTAAGCGCGAGTGCGCCTGCTCATCTCCCATGAATCGCGATGTGGTCCATAGGGCTCGCCAGTGCAATGGAGCAGAACTTCGGCCCCATATTGCGCAAAGGTGCGTGGCATTTCGGGAAAGTTGATGTCATAGCAATTGATTAGTGCCAGCCGGCCAATTTCGGTGTCTACTACCGGGAACACGGCATTTTCGCCACCTTCGCTTTTAACATAGAGGTCATAGAGGCCAGTCGGAGTGGAGTATGTCGCATGGCCCTGGACATCGGCACCATTGACTTTCCGATAGCGCAACTCCAGGTCTCCCGTCGGGCCAAACAAATAAGCTGAATTGAACCATCGGCCAGGATAAGCGGGGTCGTATTCCATCGTTCCGCCAGCCACATATGCCTTATTTTGTTTTGCAAAATCGGCGAGGGGTTCCAATTCCGGGCCTGGCACCTGGATGGCTATTTCACACCATTCCTCGACTGAGCGCACATGCTCGACGCCTGTGAGAGAAAACTCCGGCAATACGTATAGTTTGGCCTGACCCCATCTGCAGCTTACATAATCCATTAAGGAAAGGTATCGATTGACGTTTTCCCGCACGATGGCCTCGCGCCATTCTGGTTCACGTACATGGCGGATGATCGTCTGAACTGCGACGGCTGTATATTTTTCGACCATCTCCGATTTCTCCTGTGTTCGTATTTTTAAATCAAATGTCTGTGGCTCATTACTCAGCGGCGGCGACGCCTTGGTCTTCGCCGAGATGACGTACTGCAGGTATTACTTCGTCGCGCAATAATTCGAGCGTCTGATGAACTTTTTTGTCCGGCACGTTGCCAATTTTTATACTAAGGTTGGTCACCCCGTGGCCGAATTCCTCATATAGCCGCGTGATTTGCTTGATGGCCATGTCCGGAGTGCCACACATGACCAAGCCACGTTCCATGCGTTCTTCAAGGGTAAGTTGTTTGTGTGCTTGTAGTTTATTCATCTGACGTTCCGCATCTTCCTTATCGCCAAAATAGCGTGTTTTCTGGACGACCAGTTTTTGTGCCGTTCTAATACCCCCACCCAATACATTGAAGAAATAATCGTACCCGCCTTTCAGCGTTTCCATGGCTTCTTCTTTGGTTGGTGCTAAGGAGCAATTCATGGCGAAGATGATGTTCCGTGCGCGGGGTTCCCAGCCATGTTTGCGGGCTTCTTCCTTGTAAACATCTAGCGAGCGATGGGCGGTTTCATAACTCTGGACGCGAAGGATTCCCATGGTCGCGCGATGCTTCGCGGCGAGCCGAGCGGAGGCATCGCTGCTGGCTGACATAAGAATCTCCGGATGCGGTTTCTGTGCAGGCTTCGGCCAAATAGAGACTGCGCGATATTGGTAGTATTCACCCTCCCAGCCAAACGGTTCCGGCTCCGTCCAGGCCTTTTTAATTAATTCAATAGCTTCATTCATTCGACCGTATGATTCACTAGGCGCAACATTATAAGCAACATATTCGTGCGGAATCCCGCGCATAAACCCGGCGATCAGCCGTCCCCCCGAGATCATGTCGAGCATAGCGTATTCTTCCGCAACGCGGATCGGATTAACGATTGGTACAATATTTCCCGATTGTAGGATCATCGCTTTTTTTGTGCGCTCGGCCACGCAGGCACCAATTAGATTGGGGTTTGGCATCAGCCCATATGGGCTCATGTGGTGTTCGTTGCTGCCGATCCAGTCAAACCCGCACTCCTCGGCAAATACCTTATTATCGATGCCGGCTCGGAATATCTCCTTGCCAAGTTCAGCGTCAAATTGTTTGTTGGGGACTGGCCAATCCTGATCGGCAGTTTTGACACCGGTATAGGGCATATGATGAGTGTAGGAGAACTTCATTGTGACCTCCGCTCTGGGGTGTTACCCGTGTGGAGTGGCAAGATTTCGTTGAATTTTTGCGCAGTTCGAGCAGCCACCCCTGATACAGACTGATTTTGAGCTGTTCCGCGCCCAACGCAACGCCTATTTGCGTTATATATAATATAACTATAAACTTATATCTATATTGTTAACCCCATGAGTATTCCACTTGCTTTCCGTGACACTGCGACAGCTGGAAGTCTTTCGAAGCGTTGTCGATTCTGGATCGTTTTCCGGTGCAGCGGAAGCACTACAAATTTCACAGCCATCAGTAAGTATGCATGTCCGCGCTTTGGAGACGCATCTGCGTGAGCCGGTTTTTGAACGCCAAAGGGGTAAATCCCCAACGCTGACCGATATTGGTAGACGGGTGTACGGGCACGCCGAGGAAATTCTGACACAATCTGATCGGACAATGATGGATATTCAGTCGCTCCAGTCAGTGCGAGATAATGTACTGTCCTTCGCGGCTCATCGGTTCATCGGCAACCACCTTTTGTCTAAACCTCTGGCGAACTTTGCCCGAGCAAATCCGGGTATTGAAATCATTGCAAATATTGGTGCTTTAGATCAGGCAGTTGACAAAATTCGTCGCAGAGACGTCGATCTTGGACTGTTTCTCGCGCATGGTCCGGTTAAAGGAATTCGATCAAATATCCTGGGCCGCCAACGTCTTGTATTTATTTCGTCCGCTGGTCATCCGTTGGCCAGACGACGCAGGTTGGGCTACCGCGAATTGGCCAAGCACCCGTTCATTGGTCCCGTCAAAGGGACACAATATGCGCGTCTGTTAAGGAACGTGTTTGAAGAAGTAGGATTTACGGATCACAATACCATTACGCAGTCACAAAATACCTTGATCCGGCGAGAATTAATCTTATCAGGTGTTGGGTTTTCCTGCGCACTTGAAACGGGCTGGACAGAGGATTTGGAAAGCGGCGAACTTGTTGTTCTTGATGTGATAGGGGAATCTCTGTCTTTGGAGGTACGTATCGGTTCGCTGCCGGACGGTAAAATCAGTGGTGCTTCTTTGAGATTCATCGATTTTCTGAATGGGCTTAAAGTCGACGGCGTATTCGACAGCTAATAGTTCGTAGGCTCAAACGGATCGGGCGGCCAGTCTGTCAGACCAACCTGCGCCGTGACACCACTCCAGGATTGAAGTTGCCGTTGGGCGGCGTCCTTCTATTTGTTCTACACATCGCCAAGCGAGACACAGCATGCAAGATAGAACCGGTGGCCCATCTTGATTTACTACATCGGCGATCGGTTGTAACGTTGGCATGCCAGTCCCTAGCATGAGTATGGCGTCGTGCTTAAATCCCCTAAGCTCTGCTAGTGCTTCAGATGCATTTCCGGCACGCAGGCTGTAAATTGGATGAAAATCGCTGTCTTCGTTGAAAGATCCTGCAACTTCACCGATTTCAAACCCGTGGCTTGCCCAATAGCCGTTGCTTGCCTCTGTTAATGCCGGCGGATAACAAGAGACAAACCCGATCTTTTTAGCTCCTAGAGCATTAAGCGCGTCGACAACAGCGAGGCCGGTAGTAATCGCCGGTACGCCTGCTTGCATTGTCCAGCGGTTCGCAAGCTCGGCTTCTTTATCTCGACCTACCAAATAAGAAGCACCTGTACATCCCACTGCAAGCGTGTTGATCGGAGCGTTGGCAAATTGAACCAACGAATCTTCCAGCGTGTTGTAATAATCAACTAGTCGATTTTCGATAGTGTCTTTTGGACTGGTTAACCGCGCGTTGACATATGCGAAACCTGGTGGCAGCAAAATCTGCATCTCCGGTTCCACGGTGGTGTTGGCTTGAGGTGTAAAGACACCTATTAAGCCACGCGGTGCGTATTCAAGCGTCAATATTATTCCTTTACTATTCCCAAGAAGCCAATTCTCATTGACCTGAATTCATAACAGTGTTGATTGGATTTCATTTCATCCTTAACAGGTGCTCTCGGAATAAGAACATGGTTAAAAATTCTATCAGGCACTACGTCAAGTTGGTTTAATTTTTACCAACAGTTTCGAGCAATTTTGGCGCGCTTTCGCGAAGCCTTTGGATGGCTAAGTCGTGCAGAAAATCTAATAGTGCTGTCCGGTCCGCTGTTCCCGGATCAAAGTCGCCTTCACGTATTTTGGTGCAAAGCGCCCAATATGCCATTGTGTAATCTTGTATTTCGTAATCATGATCATCAGTTACACCCTCATTAGCGATTAGTCCTTCCAGAACCTGACGATTTTGTTTTGCAATTTCATTGCCCATGGACATTTGGCGCATTGCAATTCCCATGGCATTAGCAACCATCAACACATCGTATCGGCGTTCTACAGGCAGCAAAGGCATTAAGTCGTTCAGCAGTACTTTTCGCGCAATGGAAAGCAAATCATTTCCCTCTGGTAGTTCGCGCATTAGCCTCCATCCCTAATCATTTGCAAAAGCTCAAATTCGAGTCCGGGTACAACATGACCGGTCAACGCTGCTTCCAGAGATGCTTCTTTTCCGGACAGAAAGCGTTGTGCTTGCTGTAGAGCTATTGTAGCCCAGCGAACGTAAGCCATGATTTCCCAGAAAAATACGATGTCATGATCAATTTGTCGGCCTGCTGATTTTTCGTATGAAGTGTAAAATGTGTTGCGATTTCCAATGCCGCCCGCTTCACGATCATTTGCGCCAAACCGCCAACATTTTGCGCAAAACCAACCAATGTCTTCGTGAAAGTCACTCCATCCGGCAAACTCCCAATCAAGAATTCCGGTAAGAATGCCCTCGTCAACCATGTAGTTACCGGTACGGAAATCATGATGACATAGGACCAGGTCGACGTCATTAGGCACCCGTCTCTCCAACCATCTGAGCGCTAGCTCAAGTATAGGATGGGGCAAAGGATATTCGTCCAAATAACCCCGAAACTCGTTTACCCAATAGATGGCAGGGTTTGGTTTGGGTGAGGTGAGAAATTCCAATTCCGCGCTCGGCTTTACAGAATGAATTTTGGCGAGCTCTTCGGCTAGCCGTTCGACTAACCGCTCACCATTTTTAATTACTCTTTCATTCTTGACGAGACGATGACCAGCCGCGTCGCCCGAGATCCTTCTCATAATAAAAAAGTCTGTACCCGTTACCGATGGGTCATTATTCAACCATAGCGGTTCCGGCACGGTGACACCTGCGTCAAAGGCGGCTTTGATGAGCGAAAATTCCTGTGCGCGAGATAAACTGACCGCTATTTTGGAGGTGGCGTCGGTGCGAAGAACCGCTTCAAGTCGCCCCGAATACGGACCGCTCGGAATATCAGCATCCAGATACCAATTCTCTTGAATGGCACCGCCTGATAATCGGTGCAAGTCAACGATTGCGCATGATTTTACTTTGGTCTGCCGCGCGATAAAGGTTTCGATACCTTTTCGTGTCGACGTATCTAATTCCACGACCAGAAATCCGTTCCTTCGTTAAGCAGCGTTCGAGACAACACCATTTTATGAACCTCCGACGCGCCATCCACCAAACGGGCCTGCCGTGCATAGCGATACATCCATTCGAGGAGGGTATCTTTGGAGTAACCCCGCGCACCGCAAAGTTGAATCGCGGTGTCGACGGAAGAATGTAGGGTATCCGCCACTTGAATTTTAGCGATGGACACTTCTTTTCGGGCAAAATCACCTTGATCCAGCTTCCAAGCCGCATGCATCGTTAAAAGGCGACCAATTTGGATTTCTTTTGCTGCTTCGCCAATCATCCATTGGACCCCTTCATGTTCTGACAATGCGGAACCAAAACTCTTTCTTTCGGTTACATAATTTGATGCGATTTCCAGTGCACGTTTAGCGAGACCAAGCCAACGCATGCAGTGAGTAAGGCGGGCGGTACCCAGACGAATTTGCGTAACTTTAAGTCCGTCACCCACTTCCAATAGCCGGTTTTCATCAGGAATCTCGAGACCATCAAAAATTAGTTCGCAATGGCCGCCATGTTCTTCGGGCCCCATTATTGGAATCCGACGTTCAATATGCCAACCAGGTTGATCAGCATCGAACATGAACGCGGTTAGGCCCTTGCGGTGGTCATCTGATGTTTTAGCTATCAGAATAAAGTGTTGCGCTCCCTTTGCACCGGTAATGAACCATTTGTGGCCCCGGACGACCCATTTATTACCTTTCTTCTCCGCCGTCGTCTGCATAGCCGAAGGATCGGAGCCGGCTCCAGGCATGGGCTCTGTCATGGCGAAGGATGAACGGAACTTTCCGTCGATTAAGGGCTGAAGCCAGCGATCTTTTTGTGCGTCGTCGCGCAAAATCTTGTTGAGGCAAATCATCGTGCCATCGTCGGGTGCTGCGCAATTAAAAACCACCGGACCGAAAGGTGAGTGGGCCATTTCTTCATAACAGACTGCCATACCCACTGTATCTAGACCTTGCCCGCCTCGTTCCTTGGGCATCTGAAATGCCCATAACCCGGCTGCTTTGGCTAAGCGGCGAAGTCTCTCAAGCGGCTCTAAATCGATCATTTCGTGGGAGTCCAAATTTCCCCTATCTAGCTCCAGTGGTAAAATGTGCTCTGCCACGAAGGCGCGTAGTCGTAGACGATAGTCTTCCACTTCCGGGGAAATTTTATAATCCATAATCTTGGCTGTCCTCGGTTAGATTTCTAGAGTGAACTGATAAGGTGTCCGCCATCGACGGTAATCACAGTTCCGGTCATATAGCGGGAGGCTTGGGACGCAAGTAAAAGTAATGCGCCGTCAAGATCCTCAAACTGACCGAGGCGTCCTTGAGGAATCCGCTTTATAAGTGCACGACCCGTGTCACTGGCAAATAAGTCTCGGTTAAGATCGGTTTCGATGTAGCCTGGGGCGAGGGCATTAACACGTATACCGCGCGGCGCTAGTTCGAGCGCCATGACTTTAGTCAGATGATTTAGGCCGGCTTTGGAAACACTATAAGCAGGAAGCCCTTTAATAGAACGCAAGCCAAGAATAGACGAAATATTAATAATGTTACCGTCGCCGATGACGCTCATTCGACGAGCGGCCTGTTGTGCGACGAGCCAAGCCCCTTTGAGATTGGTATCCATCACTCTGTCCCAATCTGATTCCGCATAATCCAATATGGATTTAGTGACGGCAACGCCCGCGTTGTTTATCACCAATGAGGCTGGACCGAGACTTTTTTCGATATCATTAAACGCGGCATCCACACTCGCTGAATCTGTGACATCCAGTTCCACCGCGATAGCTTTCCCGCCCGCTCTAGTTATGTCAGCGACAGCTTTCTCCATCTGTGTTATCCGTCGGGCAGTCAGGGCGACAGCAGCACCTGCATCTGCAAGAACCTGCGCAAAATGATTTCCGAGATTGCCTGACGCACCGGTCACGATGACGACTTGTCCGTCGAGACAGAAGTTATTGGTCATATGTTCTTCGCCCTTTCCCGCAAAGAAAATTTTTGGATTTTTCCAGTCGCGGTCTTGGGAAGAGGTCCAAACACCGCATGACGAGGGCATTTAAAGTGTGCCATGTGTCCGCGGCACCATTTGAAAATGTCTTCCGCTAAAATAGTCTCTATACCCGGTTTGGGAGTAATAAAGGCGCAAGGTGTTTCTCCCCAAGCGTCGTCCGGTTTCGCCACCACTGCCGCCTCCATTACGTCGGGATGTTGGTGCAAAACCTCTTCGATTTCTATGCTGGAAATGTTTTCTCCACCAGAAATGATGATGTCCTTACTGCGGTCCTTGATCTCCATGTATCCGTCAGCGTGCATGACCGCCAAGTCGCCGGAATGAAACCATCCCCCGGCGAAGACTTCATTACTGGCTGAGGAGTTTTTAAGATATCCTTTCATGACGGTATTGCCCCGTATCATCACTTCACCAACAGACTGTCCATCAGCTGGCACCGGGTCCAGCGTTGTAGGATTGGCCACTTTCAGATCGAACAGGGTCGGTGAACGAACGCCTTGCCGCGCCATTTTGGTGGCTTGGTCATCGGTTGTCATGGTGTCCCAAGCGTCTTGCCATGCACAAAATGTTGCCGGTCCGTAAGTCTCGGTTAGGCCGTAAAGATGGGTGCAACTAAACCCAATATTTTCCAAAGCGGAAATCACACTACTGGGCGGAGCGGCGCCACCTGTCGCCACCTCCACAGTGTGTTCGAATTTCACCTTTGCCTCTTCCGGAGCATGTATCAGCATATTGAGTACGATTGGCGCTCCGCACATGTGTGTAACCTCATACTCTGCGACCATTCTGAAAACCAAAGCTGGATCCAGTTTTCGCAGACACACATGAGTACCAGCCACGGCGGTCACTGCCCAGGTATGAGTCCAACCATTGCAGTGAAACATCGGCAGGGTCCAAAGATAGACAGATTTCCTATTCAAGCCGAACACCATGGCGTTGCCATAGGCGTTTAAAAAAGCTCCTCGATGGTGATATACAACCCCCTTGGGATCGCCGGTTGTTCCTGATGTATAGTTGAGCGCCAAGGCTTGCCACTCGTCGTCTGGATATGACCATTCAAACTGGGGATTACCTTCAGTCAGAAATGCCTCGTAATCCATTTCTCCAAGCAATTTACCTTCTTCAGCATTCGGATCATCTATATGAATGACGATGATGTCGCGCTTTGATTTGGCAAGTGCAACAGCTACTGTGGATGAATATTCCCGGTCATAAATCAACACCTTGGTTTCGGCGTGATCAAGAATAGCTGCAATGGTGTTACCATCCAGCCTGTAATTTAGAGCATTTAATACAGCACCGGACATGGGTACGCCAAAGTGGGCTTCGAGCATTGGCGGAGTATTAGGCGCCAACAGAGACACGGTGTCGCCAAGACCGATACCGCGATTTTTCAATGCGCTTGCTAATCGGCAGCAACGATCATGGAAGTCCTGATAGGAATAGCGTTGCTTGTCGTATATGACAGCCGTGTTGTTAGGATAAATGGATGCAGCTCTTGGTAAAAAATTTAGCGGCGTCAACGGCGTAAAGTTTGCCGAATTTTTATCCAAATTTTGTTCGAAAATATTCGAACCCTGAATGCGCGCCACCAAAGTTCTATCCCCGCAAATTTGTCGGCTAAAGCCGAAACTTCATTCCACTTATCTGTATAAAGTAAAGTTAAACTGAAACGACTCCAATTCTCAATTGTCACTGAAATTTTAAACCGAAGTGACGACATCCTAAATTATTTTTCGTGTCCAATGACAATGCTAAAATACGAAGGCGATAAAACATTTAAGATCAAATTAAGACCTCGGCGATAGTTGAGAATGCCAATCTTTAGAGATTTGATTTATCTTTGTTTTGCCGCCAAGCTGAGAAAACACAGAGTGTACAGAGAATGATAAGTTAGATTTTAGAGGCGAGAATGAGTTGGACTAATGAACAATTGGCGGGGTTGGTCCAGCCGGACCGGGCCCACCGCAAGGCATATACAGATCCGGATATTTTTGACCTTGAAATGGAACGTATTTTCGAGCGTACGTGGATCTATGTTGGGCACGAAAGCCAGGTCAAAAATCCTGGCGACTATTACCGAGCCCAAATTGGTCGACAGCCGCTGATCATGATCAAGGATCAGGGTGGCCAGATTCACTTGCTGTTTAACCGTTGTCCACATCGTGGCGCGCAATTGTGCTCGGCGCGCAAGGGTAACGCAGGCAGTCACATCTATTGTTCATATCATGCTTGGACATTTCATTTGGATGGGCGGTTGGAGAGCATGCCTGCAAAAGAAGGGTACGAGGGTACGAATTTGGATTTTGCAAATCCCGAATTCCACGTTTCACAGCCCGCGCGATCGGCTAATTACCGTGGATTTTGGTTTGCTAGTTTGTCCGAAGAGGTGCCGGATTTAAAAACACATCTAGGTGAATCAGCTGCGGCCTTTGACCAGTTAATCGATCGTGCGCCGGGTAAAGAAACTGAAGTGGTCGGCAGTTGTTTTCAGATGGTCCAACAATCTAATTGGAAAATTTTCTTAGAAAATCAGCTCGATGCGTCTCATCCCGGTGTCACTCATGAATCGGCGGGTAAAGCCGCTCAACAGCTTGAGAATAAAATTCGCGAAGATGGCGAACCAGTGCCGATGGAGCTTAGTTTTCTATCGGATTTTGCACGTCTCGGCCATGACGGCTGGACCAAATTCGGTACGGTTGGATACCGGAATGGACACAGCAGTCTGGAAGGCTATATGGGGTTGCGTCCGGACGATCCCGATACCAATGAATATGTAGGTTTAATGTACAAGGCGTACGGCGAAGAAAAAGCCGAAGAAATTCTTGGTATTAATATCCACCACATGTTGGTGTATCCCTGCATGTCGGTACAGCCTCCATTGCAACAGTTGAGAACTATTCGGCCTTTGGCGCCAGACAAAACGCTTACCGAAATTTGGCATTTCCGGCTTAAAGACGCCCCAGAGGCTATATACCGTCGGTCATTGGCCTATTACTATTTAGTCAATTCTCCGTCGACGATGGTCAATGCAGATGATTTGTTTAACTGGTGGAAATGCCAGCACGGATTAGCTTCGACGGCGAGTGAGTGGGTCAGCTTTCACCGTAACGCCGGCCAGGATGTCCAACGAGATGGTGCAACCCATTCTGCCCCTGACAGTATGAGCGAATTACCCATGCGGCATATGATGCATGCTTGGCGGGATTATATGACTGCTGGAAAGGGCGCCTAATAATGTCGGATGTTACAGGATTACTCGCCGGCGGCGCCTCGTTCTCTGTTGCTGATGTAAGCGACAAGACACAGCGTGTGGCCGAAAGATTTTTATATAGGCAGGCGGAAATTCTTGATGAGAAACAGTGGGAGAATTGGCTCGCTCTTTTCGCAGAAGACGGATTTTACTGGATGCCATCGGAGGAAGAACAGACAGAAGGGGATGGTGTGCCCAATATATTTTGGGAAGACCGAAATTTGATGCAGATGCGGATTAGCCGA
The DNA here is from genome assembly GCA_964479475.1 of uncultured Rhodospirillaceae bacterium. Lineage (GTDB taxonomy): Bacteria > Pseudomonadota > Alphaproteobacteria > MPNO01 > UBA2964 > JAQBTY01. Next base: position 46,882 of record CAYZMI010000010.1, read on the forward strand.
AATAATCATCCGCGGGCACATAGTCAAACGCCCCAAAATCGGTTGTGTCACGTGGTGTCAAATGTGCTTGTGGAAATCGAAAAACCAAACGGCGATTTAATTGTTAGATCCAGATTTCATTGTGCCGAATATCTTCGATATGAGGTCCGAAACTTCACGGGAAAATATCGTCATTATTTGAAAAAGGTAGATGGTGGATATCAAATCGCAGTTCAAAGGGTCGATTTGGTTAACCGCGAAGGTCCTTTCGATTATGTTCTGCAATGGTGGTTATGAACGAATGAAATAGCTATCAGTTGAATTTGGAGAGGGGCTAAATTTTTAGTAAAGGGGTAACCGGAGCTATTCTGAAATTGTAAAAAATTCTATCATTACTTGTTTTCATTTAGTCGCATTCAGTATGTTAAGGCAGCCATTGGTTAAAATTTTTGTAGGAGATGACGTTGGGCTCCGAAAGAAAAATTGTAGGATCGGGTTCAATTGTTGACGAAATAATTTCCGTTCGGGACCGTTGGCACACCAAGCATCACCCTATGTTCCGCGATCTTGCGGACGGTAAGCTAGATCTTAGGGTGCTCGGGGTTTACATGGCGCAACACGGGAAATTTGTGAAATTCGCCTACGAGGCCTTCGCTTTGATGATCGTGCGCGCTTCAAAAGACGTTCAGGCGATGATGATCGAAAACCTGGCGGAAGAGCAGGGGCTACTCGCTGGTCCCGATGGTGAAGCACATAATCACTCCGAAATGATTTTAGATTTTTGCGATGCCGCGGGTATGACGCGCGACGAGGTGATTAATATCGAACCAACACCTGCCTGGTGGGCGAGGTCCCTGCACTATAGAAATGTGTGCGAGACGGAACCGGTCGGAGTTGCCCTTGCCATGTTGTCCACCCAAGAAGGTCAGCAGCCAGAGCTGAACGCGGAAGTCACCATCCCCGCACTCGCAAAGCATTATGGCTACGGGCGAGATGCGAAGGAAATTAAGTTCTTCGTCGAGCACGAAAGTGCCGATAGAGAACACTCGGAAAGACAGCTCAATCTATGTGCCGTCCATCTGCAGAATGATGCGCTTCATGAACGGGCGCGGAAGGTAGCAGAGGAAGCCTGCATGCTACGATGGGCATCGACGAATGACACCTACCGCTACGAAGCCCTAGGTGAGGTCGACGCCCTGCCACCCGGCATGAACTAATAGCCCTGGCAAATCTCACATTACGGTAAATAAAAGAGCGCGTGCAATTTATTCTGCGGCTGCGGTGTTAACGTTGGTTCTTTCTAATTTAAATCCTAAATAACCGTTCGCCGCGATCTCCTCACAATGTTTTCGGTAGGCCCCTACGCCACCGATATATGGCATGAAAAGTCTTGGTTTTCCTTGAATATTTGCACCCATGTACCAGGAGTTGGCACGTGGAAAAAGCGTGGCATTTGCAACTTCCTGCACATGCTCAACCCAGGTATTTTCCGCTTCTATTTCTGGTTCGATTAAACCGTATTCACGTTCACGCATGTACAAAATCGTATCGGTTGTGAAATCGACATGTTGTTCGATAGATGTAACCATGTTCCCCTTGACGGAGGGACTTCCGGGTCCGGTAATCATGAAAAGGTTGGGAAAGCCTTCTGACATGATACCGAGATAGGTGCGCGGACCAGCGTACCACTTGTCTTTTAATATTTGATCGTCTCGGCCTCGAATATCTACCTTGAACAGTGTGCCAGTCATAGCATCAAAACCGGTTGCAAATATGACGCTGTCAAATTCAAAATTTTGGCCGTTGGCGATTAAGCCGGTACTTGTCATCCGTTCTATAGGCGCTTTGCTAATATCGACTAATTCCACATTCTCCCGGTTGAACGTTTGATAATAGCCGGTGTCCACACAAATCCGCTTAGTTCCAATTGGATAGGTCTTGGGAGCGAGCAGTTCCGCTGTTTCCGGATCTTTTACGATGGATCTAATCTGGTTACGTACAAAATCCGCTGCCGTATCGTTTGCTTCCTGGCTGGTCAAAAGATCGGAGAATGATCTTAAAAATGCCATACCACCAATGTCCCAGCGTTGTTGATAAGTCGCCTGGCGTTCTTCCTTCGAGACCGACAAAGCATTGACATCATTGGGTGTCCGCATACTGCCGCTAGATGTGTACCGCATCTCGGCACGGCGCTCATTGTAACCATCCTTCCATTCTTTTTCGTATTCAGGGGTCATCTTTACGTTCTGCGAAGGTACGGAGTAATGCGGTGTACGTTGGAAAACAGTGACGTGAGCGGCTTCTTCTGCGAGTACTGGTACTGACTGAATGCCCGAAGAGCCTGTCCCGATTACTGCTATGCGTTGGCCAGTAAAATCAACTTTCTCATGCGGCCAATGACCAGTGTGGTATGTGTTTCCTTGATAGTCCGATAATCCTTCAATATCCGGCATGTTGGTGGTAGAAATGCATCCAGTAGCCATAATCAGGAACCGGGTGAATATTCGTTCACCCGAATCTGTCTCTACGCTCCAGCGATGCATCTCCTCGATAAAATGCGCGGCGGTGATCGAGGTTTTGAAAGCAATGTCTTTGCGTAAATCAAATCGGTCGGCGACATGATTGCAATAGGCTAGGATATCTGGTTGGGCCGCGAATTTTTCCGGCCAATGCCATTCTTGTTGCAGTTTTTCATCGAACGAGTAGGAGTACTGCATGCTCTCCACATCACACCGCGCTCCGGGATATCGGTTCCAGTACCAGGTACCACCTACATCTTCACCCCGTTCGAAAGCCCGTGTGGAGACGCCGTGTCCGCGCAAGCGATGAAGAAGATATAAGCCAGAAAACCCAGCGCCTACGATCACTACATCAACAGACTTCGAAGAACTTTTGGAATAGGTTCCAGGCATTATTTGTTCTCTGTAACTGTGCGATACTCGTTATTTTTAAGTCAAAATGTTCACGGATAAAGAAGTTACCTACAATAAAATTGTGCGTAGCACGTTTACGGTTTTCACTTGCGCCGGCCATAAGACTATACGAATTTGTAATCCACGGGCCAAGTAGAGCGGGCAGCCCACAACGGTCTATCCTAACAAAATTCAGATAGCAGCTGTGGTCTCTACTTCCACAAGAAAGTCTTCGTGAACCAACCGCTCAACCACGAGCAGCGTGTTGGGTGGGCAATTGCCATCTGGAAAATAATCCGCAAATAACTTTTCCCGCACCCGCATGAATTCAGGTATATCCGTCGCGTATTTAAGATAGGTGGTAAATTTCACGATGTTTTTATAATCAGCCCCCGCCGACTGAAGCGCTGTGAGAAGATTAGCAAAAACTTGATTCATTTGAGCTTCAAAGTCTCCCACGCCGATGATCGTACCCTCTCGATTGACGGAAAGTTGACCTGCGATAAATAGAAACTCCGACGCTTTGACACGGGTTATATGCTTATAAAGACCTAAGGGCTGCCCGAGTGCCTCGGGGTTGTAAAT
>CAYZMI010000011.1:0-6135 GCA_964479475.1 uncultured Rhodospirillaceae bacterium
CTCCCGTAGGAGTCTGGGCCGTGTCTCAGTCCCAATGTGGCTGATCATCCTCTCAGACCAGCTACTGATCGAAGCCTTGGTGAGCCATTACCTCACCAACAAGCTAATCAGGCGCGGGCCCATCCAACAGCGATAAATCTTTCCCCCGTAGGGCGTATACGGTATTAGCTGTCGTTTCCAACAGTTATTCCGTACTGCAAGGTAGGTTCCCACGTGTTACTCACCCGTCCGCCACTAGGTGATCCCGGGCAAGCCCGGGGACCTCGTTCGACTTGCATGTGTTAAGCCTGCCGCCAGCGTTCGTTCTGAGCCAGGATCAAACTCTCAGGTTTACGGTATCCACTTTTTTACCAAATTCAGTAAAAAATTGGCGTAATCCTAAGCCCGTCCCGGCGTAGCATGCGCAACTATAGTAGTTACTCTAGATGCGCAAGCTTTCCGAGGCGTGCTTGTACCTACACGCCGCCGCCTGCGCATCCCTTCCATCATTCACATTTTTAATAGCCCAGCCCGAGACCCCGTATTAAGCCGGCAAAACTTTTGTCGACAAGGGGTATGAGGACTGTCGCGGTCTGCCTAAGACAAACCGCCGGAGCCGCGGGTTATAAGGTCTACCCGCTATTCTGTCAAACGCTTTCCAACAATATTGTGTACTTATTTTGATCAACCACCAGACGTATTGCAACAGGTTGGCGAAAAGAACACCATATTTGACGTTATCTGGCTGACAAAATAATGTTTATTAGTCTTGAGACAACAAATTTTAAGGAATAATTAGGCATGCGATTATTTCATAACTCACTGAATTATATGTTTTTAATTTTAAATTTGTACCCACTCCGGGTCCCAAGGAAGATTGAGGCGTTTAATATAAAAATTTTTACGACAAATTTTTTATATTAAACGCCATGTAATCAACGGTGGAATTTGGGATAAATATTTATTGTCAAATTTGATATCCATTTACAATCTAGCCCCGTGTTGCACAAATCGTAGGGAAAACACCGAATCGGCTGACGTTCGCTTCCGTGATATACTTCATAACGGTTCGATGGATAGTTAAGAAGCATGTTAGAAATGCGTTTAAATCAGGGTTTGGCCGGGTGATAAGGTTTTGTCGCCATGCCACTCTTGGTGCTGGATTCGGTTGCTTGTTATTTGCGTTGGTCGCCTGCGAACGTACAACTCAGCTCACAGAAAGCAGTCGTCCATCCGAAACCGGCGTCATGGCAGAACCTAGCTTTGCACAATTTAACGACGTCCCGGTGCCAGCGGGCGCCGAAATGGATCTGGAACGCTCGTTGGTGTTAGGTGAGAAGGATGCTTGGATTGGCCGATTGGTTATGGCGCTCCGTATGAACGCGGGGAAAGCCTATGACTTCTATTTCGGTGAAATGCCTCGCTTTGGCTGGTCAGCTATTACAACGGTCCGAGCCGAAACCAGCGTGCTTACCTACGCCAGAGGACAACGTGTCGCGACAATTCAAATTAAGAGCCGTACACTGATTGGTTCCATAGTGTCTTTAACCATTTCGCCTAAGGGTGCACTCTCAGGAGGTGGTAATGCAAATGCCACAGTACCCGGCCGCAGCGAAATAGTAACTACAGGACCTTTGAGATAGGGTTCAACATACTAGTGGATTACAAATCCTTTGATGTCGTAAGTAATTTGTATATTGGGGTAATTAATTATTTGGAACCCACCAGACCCAGGTCTGGTTTTAAGCGATACTGGCCGTAACGTTTAGGCCGCAAATCACTAATAGTCTGTATAAAAAACCAGTTAGTGGAAAACTGGCGACGAAAACTTATCTCCTTAACTTTGTGGTAATCATGCCTGCCGTTTGCAAACGCGATCGTTCCACCTTCTTTCATTTTGGATTTCCTCCCCCATAGCCTTTCCCCAATGCCACACCAGGATTATGATGCACCGATATTAAATGGCCGGCCCCATACCGGCTACTGGAATAAATTAAGCTTGTAGGAGAGACGTATGTCACCGCATGACGCGCCGCAACAATGGGTCGAACCAACGGATAAACTGACCCGCTCGGGTAAGGGGACGTTCGACGCGCCCAAATCTCCTTACGATTTTTGGATGGAGGCACAAAATATCCCAATTTATCGGGATATCGGCGTCCACAAGGTCCAAAATTTGCCCTTAAAGCCGTGGGAAATGATGGGGGGAAACGCTACATTTATCCAACTATTTGGCACCGAGGGCATGTGGGGTTGTCACGTAATAGAAGTGCCAGGTGCAGGCGCCCTCAAACCAATAAAGCACATGTACGAACAACAATACTTCGTAGTAGACGGGCGGGGTTCTACCGAAGTGTGGGAGGAGGGCCGTGAAGATAAGGTACATGTATTTGAATGGCAGAAGGGTTCGCTTTGGTCTGTTCCTATGAATGCAATGTACCGGGTAGTAAACGCATCCTCTAGCCCGGCGTTACTATTGGGTGGCAACACCGCTCCGAACGTAATGAATATTTTTGATAGCACCGATTTTATCTTCAATTGCCCCTACAACTTCCGAGACCGTTACGATCCGGACTCTGAGGATTACTATAAGCCAAGCGATGAAATTCTCGCAGACCCCATTCGAGGTTTGGCCATGACTCAGACCAATATTGTACCTGACATTGTCGATTGCGAGTTACCATTAGATAACCGGCGTTCGCCGGGTTATCGACGAATTGAGCCACACATGACCGACAACAACTTCTACCTGTGGATAGGCCAACACGAGACCGGCCGGTATTCAAAGGGGCACGCGCATGGCTCCGCCGCAGTGCTAATTTGTATAAAGGGCAAAGGCTACACATACACTTGGCCCGCAATTCATGGCGAAAGGCCTTGGGAGAATGGGAAGGAAGAGCACGTTCTGCGCCAGGATTATGAACCGGTTGGCATGGTATCCGCCGCGCCCATGAGCGGTGACTGGTATCATCAGCATTTTGGCGTTAGTGCGGGGCCGCTGCGCCTTACAGCTTGGTTCGGGCCACACCACCCGGGCCGTAAGGTAAAACGGCCAGGCGAAAAAGCACTGGATTTCGGTGCACTTGATGTGCGCGACGGAGGGACGGCCATTGGGTACGACATGGAGGACCCATATTTGCGCAAAGAATTCGAAGGTTATCTAAAGGATGTAAAAACAAATAGCCAGATGGAGAACGAACTATACGAACGCAAGGTCAATTGAGGTGGCGCTCGACGTAGATGAATCCGGTCGCGCCGGGGGCAAATTCTCTAGCGTCGACCGCCATATTGCTGATGAAGAAGAGATTGAATTAACCAGCGTTGGCGTTGATATCGGTTCATCCACGTCGCATTTGGTGTTTTCGCGCGTAAAAATGGAGCGCCTGGGTGCACGTTATATTGTATCACAGCGCGAAACGCTCCATGAGGCACCTATACAACTTACGCCTTACGCTGAAGAAAATACAATCGACGCGGAAAAACTTGGCGAATTTATCGAGGAAAGTTTTCGATCTGCCGGCATAGAACGGTCTGCTGTCGATACGGGCGCGCTAATTTTGACCGGTGTCGCAGTCAGACGGCGCAACGCTCGCGCAATCGGAGATCTATTCTCGGCGGAGGCCGGAAAATTTGTTGCTGTCAGCGCGGGTGATGGACTCGAAGCAACCATGGCGGCCCATGGATCAGGCGCAGTGATACGTTCCTCACAAAGCGATGGGTTGACCATTAACGTCGATATCGGCGGAGGGACGACGAAAATCGCTCATTGCCGTGGCGGCAAGGTGGAACAGGTTACGGCTCTAGATGCCGGTGCACGGCTCATCGTGTTGAATAGAGATAACTCAGTATCGCGTCTGGAGCCTACCGGCAAAATTCACGCGGATAATGTAGGCGTATCTGCAGACGTGGGCACTACACTGAGCAAGGACGAGCTTGCAAAAATTGCTGACTGTATGGCCAAATGCATTGTGGAGGCCACAGGTCTGGCGCAACTATCAGACGACACCCAAGACCGGTTATTGTTGCCTCCACTACCGCGAGTAAATAACGCAGACGCACTGACCTTCTCCGGAGGAGTTTCAGAATATGTTTATGGCAATGTGACCGCCGGTTTTGGGGATCTTGGACCGCAACTAGCCGCATTAACTAGGGGAAAATTCGCGGCGCTCGGCACTAATATAGAGCGACCAGTAGCAACAATTCGCGCTACCGTGGTGGGCGCTTCGCAATATACGGTGCAATTATCGGGTACCACCATTTATATCGAGCCGCGTAATGCAGTCCCGGTGCGAAACGTCCCTGTAGTCGTGCCGGAATTTGATTTCACAGGCCCAGACATTGACCCCCTGGATATCACCTCCGCTATCAATACCGCCTTTACTCGCCTCGATTTAATGAACCAGGAGATGCCCGTCGCCATCGGTTTTCACTGGAAGGGCTCAGCAAGCTTTCTACGTTTGGAACAATTTGGCACAGGTGTGCAGGCCGCGCTTACCAAGCAGGTGTCTAAAGGGCTTCCCATCGTGCTAGTGAGCGATGGCGATATTGGGGGACTGGTGGGAATTCATCTTAAAGAAGAGATGAAGCTGGATACCCCTGTAATATCCATCGACGGTGTTACGCTCAGTGAATTTGATTTTATCGATATCGGCGAAATCATTCCCTCTTCCGGCGCCGTACCAGTAGTAATCAAGTCGTTAGTTTTCCCAGCAAGCGGCACGGTAGCATGATAGGAAATCGACCAAAATGACCAAAGCGAAAGCTCGCGCAAGAGCCAAGGCAAAAGCCGCAGAAAAGGCAAAAAAAAGAGCTGAAAACAACAGTGGGGCCGATCCAAAGAACCCGCACGCTAAGTTTGACCCATCCAAGGGTTCCATCACGGGCATGCGCGCAACCGCATCTACACAACGGTTCTCTGGGGCGAGACGCGGCGCCGCGCGGTCAAGGTAGATGAGGCACCATAGGCTGCTACTTGAACTAAATTAAATCAACTATCACACATTTTTAAGTTCCAGATTATCCACAGTGGGAATTTCAACATGGGCATAAATTCAGTCACGGGGTCAATATGCCCTTTGTGGATTGTGGGAACAGTAGTTCGATACTCATTTTTGAAATTATTGCGTTAAGCTATGATAGAAAATTTACCGCCGCCCCTCCGTATCGACACCTGCAAAGCGACGTGCCGAGAGCCAGGTATCATGATGTTTAATATTAGACCGGGTGGTAATTCCCTTCGTACAATTCCGGTCGGTTGGCTAATAGGTCTTGATCAAACCGGTGAAATTGCTTTTTGCCAAACCTATAAAGATCCGCCGCAAGATGTTTGCGCTCTGCCCAACGGAAACTTTTTATTTTCGCAAACCAGTGCGGGCCTAATTACCGAGATGACCCGCACCGGCGAAACATTGCGGCGCTGGTACGCTATTGGTAAATGGCGAGACAAGGACGCTCCAGTAAATGCTATTCCAATTGACGCCGAACTACTACATCACACAGTCAACGTATTTCCCAACGGCAATATGTTGCTCCTTACTATGGAAGTCAGGAAATTCGAGAACTGGCCCGGCAGCGATACAGACCCCAACGCACCCACCGAGACCGCCAATGTGGTAGGCGATATCATTATAGAGGTCTCGCCCGCAGGGACTATTGTGAATCGTTGGAAGCTCCTTGATTTGTTGGATCCGTATCGGCTCTGCTATGGGAGTCGTTCGTCCTATTGGGTCAAGCAGGGGTTTCCGAATAGCAATGATTGGTGCCATGCCAACTCGGCCAATTACGATAGCCACGATGACTCGATCATCGTGTCATTAAGGACCCAGGACTGCATTATTAAAATCGACCGCAAATCAGGATTACTCAGATGGATCCTAGGCACGCCAAACAACTGGAAGCATCCATGGACAGACAAACTGCTAACCCCGATTGATGAGATCAGTTGGCAATTTCACCAACACGATTGTTCAACCACAAAAGCCGGCAATGTTCTGTGTTTCGATAACGGCAATTACCAAGCAACCCCGTTTGATTCCAAGGTGCCACCCCAAAGAAATCATAGCCGAGCTGTCGAATTTGCGGTCGATGACGAGGCGGGCACGGTGAAGCAGATTTGGACCTTTGATGGTGGAACAGACAATAGACTCTACAGCTGTT
>CAYZMI010000011.1:6235-7386 GCA_964479475.1 uncultured Rhodospirillaceae bacterium
GTGAAGCAGATTTGGACCTTTGATGGTGGAACAGACAATAGACTCTACAGCTGTTATCAGGGCGGTGCATTTCGTTTGCCACAAACTGGCAACACCTTCATTACCTTTGGCGGTGTAGTGACAGATAATGGCTCACCCAGCGATGCTTCAAACGGTGGATTTTGCCATGGCCGGCTCTTGGAGGTTACTGAAGACGGCGACATTGTGTTCGACTTATGGGTCGATTCCACCGACGCTGCAAATCCTATCCCATTCTCAGTGTTCCGCGCCGAACACTTACCGACGCGTTAACGCCTCTAGGTTATTAACTCATCTAACGTTGAGCACGGAGGTTGGTGCCACTCCCATGACCTTTAACGCGACACCACTGATGAAAAAGCGCTGAATCCACTTTTTCCGCGAATCCGAAATTACAATAACTGCGAAATCTTTACCAACCTTTACAATCTCTTCAGTGGGATCGCCAACGACTATGCGCGTCCCCTCCACAGGAATTTCCAACTTGCGGAGAATTTCACTGGATTGTTCCAAAACTCGGGCAGCGGTTGCTATATCGTCCTGATAGCGCGCTACACATAACAGGGTGATGGGATATCCACCGAAATGCGCGAGCACCGCGTCTCGCCGCATGGAATCCAGCGAATGCTCGGTTCCGTCTGTACAGATGAGATGGCCACGGCCTTTTTCATGAATTTGCTCACCATCGATGGCGCGCGCAATCATTACTGAACACGGCGCCATTACGGCCACTTTTTGCGCCACACCAGCGTGAAAATAAAATCCGATTTCTCCGCGCCATCGCGTGGGTGCACCTAAGATAATTAGGTTATATGGTCCGAGCTCGTATTGATCGAGTATACCGCTCGCTACATCTGGGGCCGTCTTGAGCTTGAGTACGATACTTTTACCATTTTCATGCCTGTATTCGACTTTATTATCGCCTAACGGGTCACCCCATGTGTCCGTATGACCGGTATAGGCTGTCCAATCATCGGATAATTCTTCATTTTGCGTCAATAATTCAAGGCCGCGCTTAAGATATCGAATACCCGGCAGCTCCAAGCCCCAATCAAGCATATTTTCACGTGCTACCCGCACTTGTAGACCGCCAGATCGTAATCCTTGGTCTATTTCGCGGACATATAATAGAA
>CAYZMI010000011.1:7486-10476 GCA_964479475.1 uncultured Rhodospirillaceae bacterium
ACTTGTAGACCGCCAGATCGTAATCCTTGGTCTATTTCGCGGACATATAATAGAATTATATCGCAATCTTCGCTTTGCCCAATCTTCCTAGCAAACTTCAGACCTTCATATGAAGCATCGGAACCATCGATACAAACTAGAATTCGGAAACGATGGCGGCGGCGCTCGCGGATGGATTCAATCTCCGCTTGGAACAAGTTTTGATCTCGCGATTTTGGGAATCTCAAATTCATTTTAACTACCTAAGAACGGCCAATAGAACGTTGCAGCCAATAACATCAGCAATGTAGACATCACAACCATTCGCCATCCTACAACCAAAAAATCGGTCGCCTTGAGATAGCCTGAAGCGTAGACGATCGTACAGGCTGGCGTTCCGATGACCGTCAAATAGGCGAAGGCAGAGGAAATCGCGGTAATAAAACCGAGAATTATTGGGCTCTCACCTGCTACGGTTGCCATCTTAAGGACTATGGGCCCAAGCACGGCAACAGCTGCACCGTTGGACATAGTATTAGTCACCAATGTTGTTAGACCGGAGATAGCAGCCCACAACCCTACTCCTGTCTCGGCGCCAATCGGCGCGAGCATCGCCAAGGAACTTTCGGCAACCCATTGTGCGGCACCGGTATCCTTCATTTGCACGCCCAAAGAAATTGCTGAAGCATAGAGTAGCACCACGCCCCAATTCACGCCGGAGTTGATATCTTCCCATTTCACTAACCCAGCGACTAAAAAAATTGCCGCACCCATAATAGCAATTATACCCAGGCCATACGTTTCCGATAGGAATATCCAACCGAGCAGGATTAGCCCAAAAATCATAATAGCTAGCCAATCAGCTGGCTTCATTGGACCCTCAAGAACCACCTGCTGGCGTAATTTTGCCACCGCACGAGACAAATGCCGATATTCTGGTTTAAAGGTCCAGTGCAAGATCAACGTGACAAATGGTAATTGGATCAAAAATACCGGATAGGCATAGGCAATCCATGTAACATAGTCGATCAAAAATTTTTGAGTTTCGGGATTAGTGGGATCGAAAAAAAATTCTTTCCAATAGCCGATCATGATCGCATTACGCGCGCCGCCTGAGGGGGTGCCAATACCGGCTACAGAGCAACCATACGAAATCGAGAACAACAACACGGCTGCAAGGCCACGTACTGCGCGGTGATCTTCTGATGTTAACGTTATTAACGTAATACCCACCGGCAACATCATCGCTGCTACTGTGTGTTCACCGACGAACGACGCCAACACACCCGATACCAAAGAAATACCAAAGCAAATACTCGTTGTCCGAGTTCCGGTCACACGTACGATCATCCAGGCAATGCGCATATCGAGCTTTTGTTTGACTACGGCTACCGCCAGCATCAGCGAACCCATGATGAACAGTACAGAATCTGTCATTAATGTCTTTGCGACGGTAGTGGATTCCAATCCCAATAGTAAAACCTGCCCAACAATGATGAGCAGCGCGACGGTAGGGAGGGGAACGGGCTCAGTGATAAACAAGATCACTGCAACTACGGACATTGTTAGGACAATCATCCCTTCTCGTGTGAGTCCCTCTGGTTGTGGCATTGACAACATGGCCGCACAGACCAGCATTGCTATTACGAACCAGCGCTTTTCCCAAAAATAAAAGAAATTTATATGGCGACGCATTATCAGCAGATGCTGATACCCCCGCCGGCGCAACCGGTGCGAAGAGAGATCTTTTGGCTCGTGCGCGCGCAGACTATCTGTAACGAGATTTAAACTTGCCATACCCAAACCCACACTGCATTTGCGTTCCCATTAAAATTAATGAGTCCACTTCCTCCCTTTAACCACTTCCTCAGCTATAGGAATATTTTTGTCAGCTCAAAATGTTAAGCCAACTTGTTACTCTAAATTATCAAAATCATGCAATGGTATATACACCGCTCTGAAACAAAAAAAGTGCAGGTATTTGGACGAATTGACGGCTCCGCACACCCACGAGACAATGCACTCATAGATTAAAGGAAAAATTCATGGCCAAATCTTCAATTCTCGAACGACTCGATTCAGAGGTGGAACGTTTTGTATCTGACTGCGCTATCTTTCCCGAGGATGCCTGGACGCCCAACCGTTGCAAGGCCTGGGTAATGCAACACAGGTTAAATTCACGGTATCGAAACTCTGTGCTCAAACTGAAGACCGCAACTAACTGCCCAATCTGGAACATCAAACTGGATATCATTCATGCTTGTTCGCAAGAAATAGTCGCCGACGATGAGTTTGGGGGCGGCGAACCACACTGGAAGATATTAGAAGACTTGGGTGTTCGCATCGGGATGGATCGTAGCGAAATTGTAGATGAACAGCCAACCAATACCACACAGATGTGCTGGGATGCTTGGGGAGGGTTAATGGCGAATGCACACTGGTTGATTGGCCTCATTGGCAATACCTGCGCCGAGCGGGTAAACGTTCCGGGCTACGGGGTTGGCGAAGCTATGGCAAAAGGCTGGAATGCAATGGTTGCCGACAAATGGCAAGAGATTTACGACCTTAACCGCGAGGATGTCCGCTTTTTTACACTCCATACCGACGCCGATCAGGAACATTCCGATCTAGGCTGGGGTACAGTAGCGCAGTACGCTGAAGAATTAAATCTGGTCGATGAGGTGGTGGACGCTTGCCGACGCAATCTGGTGGTTTGGGAGACATATTTTAACGGCATTTGTCACTACGGAGACTCTATGGATTAAACTTAGAAAATGGCGCTTATAGGTCGTTTCTGTTTCAACATATTTGGTCTGCCGATCAAATTTCAAAAACTGCGACGTGGGATAAAAACATGGCAATAACGACTTCGGTGACTTTGGCGGATCCAGCTCTACCTCCGGATATTTTGGCAGAAATAGAGCGGCTTAATAACAAAGCCGCGAAACATCATATTTGGCTTCGCACCCGCGCCAATGCTGCACAAAAGGCCCCCTGGCACGAAGGCGCAG
>CAYZMI010000011.1:10576-36656 GCA_964479475.1 uncultured Rhodospirillaceae bacterium
TGGCTTCGCACCCGCGCCAATGCTGCACAAAAGGCCCCCTGGCACGAAGGCGCAGCAGAGAGCATGGTGCAAACACCCAAGATAGCACAACACTCGGAAAATCCACCGCCCGTGTTCAGACCTACACCGCATTTATGGCGATGGGCAGACATCGAACCCTATCTGCACCAGATCGCAGAGATTGCGCCCCTCGAATTCACGGATCGACAACAATTTCTCCTAATCAATCCCGCCATGGGCGGTAAACTTCAGGTTACCAATACCATGCGCGTGGCCGTATCAATTTATAAGCCAGGTGATACAGCCATCACCCACCGGCATACGCCCAATGCCAGCAGGACCATCCTGTCTAATGTGGGCGGCTATACTACCGTCCAAGGAGAGTATTGCGTCGCTAAACGCGGGGATTTGATCTTAACCCCAAACGGTACTTGGCACGGTCATGGTAACGATAGCTCAGACCCGGTAATTTGGATGGATGTCCTCGACTGGCCATTGTTAGAAACGCTGGACTGCATCTGGATTGAGGAAGAGGATGCGGCCCGCGCTAACAACGACAGATCCCGATCCCCCGATTTTTCCAATCGTCATTTTGGCAGCGGCGGCATGGTGCCGAATTTCGGCCCTGAAACAGGCGGTTCGGGTAATGGCAACTCGCCTTTATTTCATTACAAGGGACAAGATATTCAGGCCAAACTCATGGGATTAATAGAAGAAGATGGAGACCCCTATGAAGGCGTACGCCTCGACTTCACCAATCCGCTAGACGGGGGGGCCGTGTTCACGACGCTGAGTTACGGCGCACAGATACTACGCCCAGGCGAGATGACGTTAGCCAAACGCGAAACTGCGAGCACCCTTTACTGCGTCATGGACGGAAGCGGCGCGACCGACGTCGCGGGAGAAACCTTCGAATGGCACAAAAACGATATTTTTGTCATTCCTGGCCACCTCTGGCGTCAGCATATTAACAAAGACAATGATACTCCTGCAGTACTTTATACGGTCTCCGATGCACCGCTTTTACAAAAAATTGGGCACTACCACGCCCAAGGGCGAACCATAACGGGAAAATTGGTGGAGTTGCATTGACCAGCGGCATCCATAGAAATTTAAATTTTTGCGAATTCAGCTCTATCATAGCCAACAAACCAAATAGGGCTAATAGACTAACCACATTCTAAGACATAAGCTTTTGATATTGTTATTGGCCGTGGCCAAAAGGCTGGTCTACGAAGCCTTTAAACGGGGAGTGAGTAATGCGAACGATCGATGCCGACGCACATGTGATCGAAACAATGGAAACTTGGCTATACCTGGCAGATAGCGAACAGGCTTATATGCCCCAGATTGTTAGCCGGAGCGAGGGGCTGGATGAGCTTAACGTTGATGGCATCGTCAAGCGAAACTATTGGGTCGTCAACAAACGAATTCATGATAAGGAACAAAATCTTTCTTTCGATGTACCTGAAGAGTCGCGCGAAATGCGGGATGTCCAGGTACGCATAGCCCATATGGATGAACTCAATATCGATCTCCAGGTCCTGTTTCCCACGCTGATGCTGCGTCCCATCGCCGACCGGGCCGAAATCGAATTTGCCCTTTGCCGTAGTTACAATCGCTGGTTGGCCGATATTTGGAAACAGGGCAAGGGTCGGCTTCGTTGGGTCGCGGTACCACCCATCCTATCACTAGACAAAGCACGAGAAGAATTGACCTTTGCTAAAGAAAACGGCGCTTGCGGAATTTTTATGCGGGCGCTGGAGAACGAACGTCCTATTTCGGACCCTTATTTTGACCCTCTTTATGAAATTGCCGGCGATCTAGACATGCCTATTTCCATTCATTTAGGTAACGGCAGCTATGTAATCCACGATTTCTACGAACATGATTCCACCTTTTCAAAATTTAAGCTTCCGACAATTGCTGCTTTTCATTCGCTTGTGATGCATGAGACACCGTCAAAATTCCCAAAAGTGAGATGGGGTATCATCGAAGCATGTGCTAATTGGTTGCCATACATTCTCCAAGACCTTCGGGAACGATTTGACCGTAGAGGGAAAGAACTACCCGATGATATTCTAGGCGCAAATAACCTTTATGTGACTTGCGAAGTAACCGATGATTTACCCTACGTCATTAAAGCCGCCGGCTCAGATAATCTGCTTATCGGCACCGATTATGGGCACTCAGATTCCGCGACTGAAATTCAAGCGCTACGACTGCTCCGTGCTAATAAAGAAATTGGTCCTGAAAATGTCGATAAGATCCTGAGCCATAACCCTGCACGATTTTACGGCCTGAGCTAGGACATCGAGGACTAAACTTATCGCGGAATACGATTTCATAATCGTCGGTGCGGGGTCAGCCGGTTGCGTACTAGCCTATCGCCTGGGTGCGGACCCAGACCTGTCCATTCTCGTGGTAGAAGCAGGCGGTGAAGACAGAGATCCGCTAATCCACATTCCTCTCGGAATGGGACGAATGCACGCCAAGCGTAGTCATGACTGGGGGTATGATTTCGAACCTGAACCTTTAACTCGTGACCGAAAAATTGAAGCCATGCGGGGAAAGGTTATCGGCGGCTCTACCGCGATTAATCACATGTCTCACGTGCGGGGAAATCCAGGCGATTACGACCGTTGGGCGCACTCAGGTATGAACAATTGGTCCTATCAGGCCGTATTACCGTACTTTAAGCGCAGTGAAAGTTGGGCAGGCGGCGCCAACGCCTATCGGGGTGGTGACGGGCCGTTATCGATCATACCAGCTTCGGCGCGTGACCCGCTTCTGGAGGCATTTATTGAAGCTGGTGATGCTAACGGTCTAACCTACAATGAAGATTATAACGGTGAACGCCAAGACGGCATGGGCCGTGGTCAATTTACCATACGAAATGGTCGACGGCACACAGCCGCCGACGCCTATCTACGTCCCGCGATTAATCGGGGCAACGTCACGGTCTTAAAACGTGCCCATGTCACACGTATAGAGCTAGAAGGTTCCCGGGCCACTGGGATTGAATTTCTGCATCACGGATCTCTCACTAAAGCCTTTGCGCAACGAGAAGTTATATTATCGGCAGGTGCGTTCAACACACCTCAACTTCTCATGTTATCGGGTATCGGCCCGGCGGATCACCTAATTGAACAAAATATTTCGCCGGTAGTGGATTTGCCCGGCGTCGGGCAGAACCTACAAGACCATATAAGCGTCAATGTTTCCGCTTCTCGTCCTATACCTGGACAGTTCCAAAGTGAATTACGTTTCGACCGTATGGCCCTTAGTATGGTCCAGGCTCATTTCCTGGGAACCGGCCCCGCTACTATGCTACCCGGTGGGCTACATGGCTATGTAAGGCTAACTGCTGCATCGAAAGTTCCGGACATTCAACTAATGTTCCGTGCCACCTCGTCCGCACCACGTCTTTGGTTTCCGGGCCTTAGAGCCCCGCACCCAGATAGCTGTGGTGTTCGGGTCAACTTGCTGCATCCCAAAAGCCGCGGACGAATACGTCTACGCTCAGCCAATCCACAGGAGAAAGTCCAGCTAACAGGCGGTTTTCTCTCCGACTCTGACGATGTCCGCAAACTAATTTCTGGCGTAAAATTCGCCCGCCATTTGCTAGCACAAAAATCTCTTGACCCGTTTCGGGGGATAGAGATGGTTCCCGGACCAAAGATCGCGTCGGACACAGACATGGAAAATTGGATTCGGAAGACTTGCGTTACTGTACACCATCCCGCCGGCACATGCCCCATGGGAAGTGGGGACGATGCAGTCGTGGATGGAAAGTTACGGGTAAGGAACATGGATGGGCTGCGTATCGTCGATGCGTCGGTCATGCCAGACCTGGTATCCGGCAACATCAACGCCTGCGTCGTCATGATTGCCGAAAAAGCCAGTGACTACATAACAGAGATTATATCTTAAAGCCCACACACCTGGCCGGTGTATCGCTTATTTCATACACTATATTGATTTACTCCAACGAAAATTCGACCAAATTCCTATTCAGTTTCAAATTGATAAATCCCGCTTCAATGCTTGCCACACCTTCGTCAGTTGATAGAATCAATTAGTAATAACGGTTTCATACGTAATCCGGAGACACCCCATGGCTAAAGTAGCGCCTCTGTCGACACATGTACCAAGCTCATTGAATTTTGAGCCCGTTGGCGCCTATTTAGGATCGGAAGTAACCGGCATAGATTTAACGAAACCGCTCGATCAGGCAACGGTCGATTCTATTTTGTCGGCACATGCAGAAAACGGCTTACTCGTATTTCGAGATCAGCATTTAAGTGGTGAGCAGTTATTGACATTAGGTCGACAGCTAGGTGAGCTCACGGTCCACCCTTTCTCAACCAATGATGAAGGCATGCCGGAACTAATTGTCTATGACAATAAGGAAGGTAATCCCCCACCCCGAACCGACGTTTGGCATACCGATGAGATGTTCCGTGAAGCGCCACCCATGGGATCGATACTGTCCTGTAAGATCATCCCGGACCGGGGAGCTGGGGATACAGCGTTCGTAAATATGGGCGCCATTTATGAAAGTCTTTCGGACCGAATGCAACAACACCTTTCGGGCCTGGAGGCAGTAAACGACTTTCGACCCTTCAGAATTTTATTTCCCGACACCGACGACGGTCACGAACGACTGCGCCACTACCAAAAACTTTATCCACCACGCGCGCACCCGGTGGTACGTGTCCACCCAGTGACCGGCCGCAAAGTAGTATATGTAAGCCCAAGTTTCACGCGGCATATCAAAGGAATGGACGAAGACGAAAGCCGGTACCTACTTGAGTTTCTATTCGCCCGCGCCCGGACACACGAATACCATTACCGTCATCGTTGGCTGCCGGGAACCATGGTATTCTGGGACAACCGGCTGGTTCAGCACTCTGCAATCCATGACTACTATCCACAACGCCGTTTGATGGAACGTGTCACACTAAAAGGTTGCAAACCTGTTGGAGATGCCGCGCCACCTGATCAATCGGAAATCAATCGAAAACGGATGCCATCGCTTACCGAATTCGGCACGACGCGCGCAAAACGCCAAAACGAGAAATAATCTGACTGTTTCGCTATTGCACTAAAATGTGCCTTTGACGGCCCATTCCAAGCATTAACTATGCCAAATTCCGAAAAAAAGAATAGTGCTTTAACGTAATACGAAAGGATTAGGTACTTCGGTCGCCGTCGAAATCCAAACGCATTTTTGTTGGAGATATTCTTTTATCATCTCTTGTCCACTCTCCCGTCCGAGGCCAGACCGTTTGTACCCACCGAAGGGCGACATATAGCTCACAGCTCGGTATGTATTCACCCATACGGTACCTGCCTCTAGCTGATCAGCCATCACCATGGCGCGACGAATATTTTGGGTCCAAACGCCCGCCGCCAACCCATAGACAACGTCGTTGCCAATTTCGATGGCTTCCGTTTCATCCTTAAATGGAATCACCGAAAGTACCGGCCCGAACACCTCTTCTTGAGCAATGCGCATTTGATTATTAACACCGACAAAAATGGTCGGCTCGACAAACCAGCCATCTCCGCATTCCGGTCTCTCCGCTTTTCTACCCCCGAGGACCGCATCGGCCCCCTCACCTTTAGCTACATCGATATAACTTAGTATTTTTTCATATTGTGGAATATTAGTGACTGGGCCAACTTGCGTCTCAAAGCTCATAGGATCGCCCATCTGGGCCGTCCTGGCGAGAGCTACAAGTTTGTCAACAAATTCGTTGTGTATGCTTTCTTGGACCAGCAAGCGCGACCCCGCAATACACGTCTGACCAGTGGCGGCAAAGATACCAGACACCACACCTTTGACCGCGTTATCAATATCGGCGTCGTCAAACACAATGTTGGGGGATTTCCCACCAAGTTCCATTGTCACGTGCTTCATGCCTTTGGCAGCGGCTTGATAGATACGAGCACCAGTTGCGTCTGATCCGGTAAATGCAACCTTCGCAACCTTCGGATGCTCGACCAATGATGCACCCACTTCGTCGCCGAAACCGGTAACCACATTGATCACACCTGCTGGAAATCCCACGTTTTCCACTACACGCATAAATTCGAGAGTAGAGGCGGAGGTAAACTCCGATGGCTTAATTACGACTGTATTACCAGCAGCAAGCGCAGGCGCCAGTTTCCAAGCGAGCAACAGCAAAGGTGAATTCCAAGGTACGATGCAAGCCACCACACCCAACGGCTCCCATGTCGTATAATTAAATGTCGACGGCTTATCGATCGGTATTACCGAACCTTCGATTTTATCACATAACCCGCCAAAATAATGATACCATTGGGTTAGGTATTTACACTGCACACTCATTTCAGCGATGAGTTTGCCGTTATCTCGCACTTCAATTTCGGCGAGATCGTCGGAAGCCTCCATGAGCGCATCAGCGAATTTTCTTAATACATGTCCACGCGCTGTGGGGGTCATCGACCTCCACTCGGTCCCCGGTCGGCCAGCCTGGTAAGCAGCTTCTACTGCTGCATCCACATCCGCCGCACCTCCGTGTGGAATTAGCGCCCAGGGTTTAGCAGTGTATGGGTTGAACGTCTCAAATGTCTTGCTACCTTCAGCGTCCACCCATTCGCCATTGATGACCATCTGAAATGTTTGAAGGTCCGTCATTTTAGACTCCCCTGGTAAGTTAATTGGCGTGATTGAAACGGGGCTTGAATTATAAATCAACCTTCACTCATGCCAATGCAATTAGTGTTTCAACCACATCATCCCTGTTTTCCATCCTGCAACTAAATTTCTGAATCCAATGGGGGGGTAGTTGCGCAAAGGCCTAGTGCTGGTCGATTTTTTATTGTTCCCCTCCGAGCACCGCGTCACGGAAGCGGTGCTTAATGGTAGGGCCATCGCGCAAAGGTAGCTTCATAGGCTGAGCCTCATCAGTGACCTTAACATTAACAAATACCGGACCACGCGCGTCATAAAGCTTTGGAACAGCAACGCCCAATTCTTTATTTGTAAACACCATTATTGTCTCTGCAAATCCCGCGCCGCGCGCCATAGCAGGAAGATCCACACCGAACTCAGTGTGTGTATCCTGCATTCCGGTTTCACCGTAGCGCTGATTGTCGATAACACAAATCGCCAAATTAGAGGGCTTTTGAACCGCGACGGTCGCCAAACCACCGAGGCCCATCAACATTTCACCATCACCGGTTATCACCAGCACGCGCCGTTTCGACTGCGCTAAAGCCAGACCGAGGCCTATGGGCACTGCGCCCCCCATGCCGCCCCACAAATAGAAATTATTGGGATGATCGCCAGCCGCCGCTGCGTCCCAAGTTGGTGCGCCAAGCCCAGTAACTAGCAATGTATCATTCCGGTGCTTTAAAATCCGTGATACCACCTTGCGCCGATCAAGTGTGATTTTCTTTTTAACTGGCATCACTTTGTCCAATCCTTAAAGCCGACAACCCGCTGACCTATCAGTACGGCCACCATACGTCCCGCATCAAATGCTAGTTTTGAAGCCGCGGCCACTGTCTCAGCAATATCGTGGGGATCATCAACGCGCTGCACTATAACGCCAGCAGCCTCCAGGACGTTCTCCGTTGCCTGCCCCATAGGTACTTGCCACGGGTTGAACTCTCCCCATTCACCACGCATGGTGATCAGCATCAGCAACGGAAATCGGCATTCATTCGAAACACTAAGCATATTGATTACATTGCCTGCACCACTTGACTGCATAAGCATCACCCCTGCCTCCCCACCGAGCCACGCGCCCGCTAATACAGCGACCCCTTCCTGCTCAGCGGTAAGAGGTACAGCCTTAACTTCATTGTCAGTAAGGCAGAGGTTGATCAATTCACTATGACCGGCATCGGGAACATAGGCGACCTGACGCACATGAGCGTCTTTAAGGATTCTGAATACCTCAGCGGGCCAACCCGATTTGGATAATTTCTTGGTCTTTGCCTGCGTCATAAAATTATGCACGCAAACCGGAAACGGCCAATCTAAATTGTCGTGACGTTCGCGTACCATCATTTGGAACAGTCACGCGTGGTGCAGATTTTGCCATCACCTTAACGACCGCAAGGTACGGACCAGAGTTTTTAAAAATATCGTCAATTGCATTCTCTAAGGCGGCCTCATCGGTAATTAGAGCAGTCCGGCGAAACCCGGAAGCCGCTGCGATGGCAACCAGGTCAACTCCCCTCGCGGTATGCGTATGTTGATTACCGGTAGCACCATAGGCCTGGTTGTCAATTACCACGATGGAGAGATTTTTGGGCTTTTCTACGCCAATAGTAGCGAGACTGCCAATGCCCGCCAGTAACTCACCGTCACCAGTGATAACCACAACACGCTTCTTAGGCTGCGCCAGGGCGACACCCAGAGCGACCATAGCCGCGCCACCCATGATACCGAACAGATACATATTACGCGTGTCCTCGCCAGCGGACGCCACATCGTGTGATGCGTTGCCAATACCAGTAATTACGGCAGCATCGGCGCGATCCCGAAGAATTCGATGCACTACCGCCCGGCGTTTGAGAGTTGGCTTATTAGTCGACATCAACCGTGTGCCCCAGTGCCGGTGATGCGTTGGGAGATAACCACAGCCACTGCCCGGTTAGCGTCGAAAGCAAGTTTGGATGCTGCAATAACTGTCTCCGCAACTCGTTGCGCACTATCGACATGCTGTACCAAAACACCACCTGCCTCAAGCGCGGCTACCGTTCCCTGTCCCATGGGTACCTGCCAAGGAATACTTTCCCCCCACTGACCCCGCATTGAAACCAAGGCAAATAAAGGGATTCTACATTCCTGGATTATACTCAACATATTGATACAATTACCGACACCGCCGGATTGCGTCAGGAATACGCCGCGCTGTCCGCCCAGCCAAGCGCCCGCCATCTGAGCAACGCCCTCTTCCTCAGTGGTTAGAACGACTGAACGCATCGAACGATCTGCATTGCATAAATCAATTAGCCGCGCCAAACCACCATCGGGTACATAGGCGACCTGCCGAATGCCTATTTCGTGAAAGTAATGGTGCACATCTTGTGACCAGTGATAAGGTTTACTGCGTGATTTACGAACCATAGCCACCACTCATTAAAAGCTTACCGTAGCGGTGACCCGCTTTCGTGAAAACCAAATAACATGCTCACTTGCTGCTCTTACCGTTATCTCTAAACTAAGGTAAATTTCTGTGGCATATTGTCCGGTCACGAACCAACCTGATGCAGATTCGGGATCACGACGGTATTCCTCAAACCCATATGTACCGTCGGGTCGTTCGAAAAAATCGATACAACGGTTTCCTTCATCGGATTCAATGGATGACAGGACGACTGGCTTCACGAATTTTGCACACGTATGACCTACAATTTGGCGAAGAGTGGATTATCCCAGCAGCCCTTGCAACCTTTAGGACCAAATTTGTTGCCAACAATTTTGATAATTTGTAGCGATACGTAAATTAATTTAAGCCTGTAAACTCATTAACTGTATAAATAGTATGAAATTTACTCCCAAGGTTCATTACACATGCCTCCTACCATCGAAAAGATTTTCTAAAATGATATAATGCGACCGAAACCTTTTAGCCTCTGGGCTTTATTGCCCCTTTAAACCGCTGTTTTGTGGGTTACACTTGCGTGCTTGCTAACATCAATGACTTTTTTGAGGAAGACCACGAGGAGAAAATCCAAAATGACATTTTTTAAACCGTTGAAAAACATAGGCATTGCGGCAGCCGTCATAGCCGCCGCGGGGATGGCCAACGCCGCCACACTCGATGACGTTCGCAAACGCGGCAATCTTAATTGTGGTATCAACACGGGCCTGGCGGGCTTTGCGGCGCCCGACGATAAAGGCGTATGGCGCGGATTTGATGTCGACCTATGCCGAGCCGTCGCAGCCGCAGTGCTGGGTGATGCCGGTAAGGTCAAATATACTAACCTCACCGGTAAAACGCGTTTCACTGCGTTGCGTTCGGGCGAAATAGACATGTTGTCCCGCAATACCACCTGGACTTTCAGCCGTGATGTGGATCTACAACTTACCTTTGTCGGCGTGAATTATTACGATGGCCAAGGCTTCATGGTCCCAAAAAAACTCGGCGTCAAATCGGCCAAGCAACTAGGTGGCGCTTCTGTGTGCATCCAAACTGGCACAACCACCGAACTTAACCTGGCGGATTATTTCCGCATTAACAAAATGGACTACAAGCCAGTCCCCATCGAGACCAACGCAGAAGCGCGTACCAATTATCTCGCTGGGCGCTGCGACGTCTACACTACCGACGCGTCAGGTCTGGCTGCTACGCGTGCTTCCACCAACAACCCGTCCGCGCATCTCGTTTTGCCCGAAATAATCTCCAAAGAGCCGTTGGGTCCGGTGGTGCGCCAGGGCGACGATGAATGGGCCGACATCGTGCGTTGGTCGCTCAATGCAATGATTGCGGCGGAAGAATATGGCGTAACATCAAAAAACGTCAAAACTAAAGCCAAAGGAACCAAAAACCCCGAAGTCAACCGACTGCTTGGTAAAGAAAACCTACAGGGCAGGAAAGTACTAAAACTTTCTCAGGATTGGGCAGTCAATATCATCTCTCAAGTAGGTAATTACGGCGAAGTATTCGAAGCCAACTTAGGCAAGAAAACTCCGCTCGGAATCGCCCGCGGCAACAATGCGCAGTGGAAAGACGGTGGGCTGATGTACGCGCCACCCTTCCGATAAAACACGTCGTCGCCCCGCGTGCATAACGCGGGGCGATATTTTTTATATTGCACGGCCCTGCCGTGATCACTCCTTCACCCAATACAAATTCAGTTTCCGAGGGCAGGTCGTCATCGGGAACTACACCGTCCCCAATTCTGTCTAGAATTTGGCGCGAAGAGAAGCTAAGAGGCGTCGTGATTCAGATCCTAGTGTTATTGGGATTTTTCATGACAATTGCGTGGCTGGCAGGGAACGTGCTGGCGAACTTTGCAGCGCTCAACAAAACATTCGGCTTTGCTTTCTTATGGGAGCTACCAGCCAATTACGACATTAATCAGACACTAATCGATTACAATAATCAGAACTCCCATCTACGGGCAGCTCTGGTTGGATTAATCAATACTGCACTAGTGGCAGTAGTGGCCATCATAATTGCTACTTTACTTGGCTTCATACTAGGTGCCATGCGTTTGTCCAACAATTGGCTAGTAGCACGAATAGCCTATTGTTATGTGGAATTTACTCGCAACGTGCCAGTGCTGCTACACATCCTGCTTTGGCATGGCATCATCATCAACACCCTACCGCACCCCCGCCAAGCACTTGAATTTGGTGGGTCTGTGTTTTTAACCAACCGCGGATTTTATATCCCGAAACCTATTTTTGAGCCCCATGTTTGGATGATTCTCCTGGCGGCGGGGCTGGGGCTTGTCGCCACCTGGATTTATCGTCAGCACGCCAAACGAGAACAGGATCGGACCGGAAAACGATTACCTGTTTTTTGGTTTGGTCTGATTATAATTCTAGGATTTCCGATTATTGCCTATGTTCTGAGCGGCGACCCAATCAATTTCCAGCGCCCAGCACTACGCGGTTTCAACTTTCAAGGCGGCCTGACACTGATACCGGAGTTCGTCGCGCTCACCTGGGCATTAGCCATCTACACCGCTGCCTTCATTGCTGAAAATGTACGTGGTGGTATTCTCGCTATTCACAAAGGACAACGGGAAGCGGCCGAATCTATAGGCTTACGGCCTAACCGCGTACTTAGCCTAGTAATATTGCCTCAGGCTTTACGCGTCATCATACCACCACTCAGTTCGCAATATCTTAATTTAACCAAAAATTCATCCCTTGCCATTGCCATTGGCTATATGGATTTAGTAGCAACCCTAGGTGGTATCACGTTAAACCAAACCGGTCGGGAAATGGAATGCATGATACTAGTGATGATGATTTATCTCGCGGTGTCACTCGGCATTTCCGCTTTTATGAATTGGTACAACGCACGTGTTAGGTTGGTGGAAAGATGAACGACATGATGTCTTCGTCACCGGCTTACTCACCTGGTCAACATCCCAATCTTCCACCGCCGGCAGGATCAGTTGGCGTATTAGGATGGTTGCGTCAAAACTTGTTCTCCTCATTATTCAACACCGTCCTCACAATCGTCTGCGCTTATGCGACCGTTGAATTTATCATCGCCGTGATAGATTGGTTCTGGCTAGATGCAGTTGTTAACGCAAACTCGAGAGTGGACTGCCGTAAAGTGGGCGAAGGCGCCTGCTGGGCAGTAATTTCAGTACGAGTTGAACAATTCACCTATGGTTTTTATCCCGCCGATGAGCGTTGGCGACCTAACTTAGCTTTTGTGCTGTTGTTTGCTGCTCTGCTTCCCGTACTTTACGATCGGATACCACATCGGCGCCGGTTTATGTCGTTTTCCGTTGCCTATCCATTTATTGCGGGCTGGCTGATTTATGGCGGGTTCGGGCTAAAAATTGTGGATACCCAAGTCTATGGTGGGTTTTTGCTGACACTAATTGTCGGTCTAACAGGTATATTTGCATCTCTCCCCATTGGAATTTTACTGGCGCTCGGCCGCCAGTCTCGGCTTTTTGCTATCCGAATAATTTGTATATGTTTTATCGAATTCATGAGAGGCGTACCTTTAATTGCTTTATTATTCGTCGCCTCCACCATGCTGAATTATTTCATGCCACCCGGCACTTCGTTTAATCTTTTAGTCCGTGTCTTGATCATGGTTACACTATTCGCTGCTGCGTATGTAGCCGAAGTGGTGCGCGGCGGCCTACAGGCGATCCCGCGTGGTCAATATGAAGCCGCCGATGCGCTCGGGCTCTCCTATTGGAAAACCACCTGGCAGATTACTCTACCCCAAGCGCTAAAGGTCTCCATTCCTGGTCTGGTGAACTGCTTCATTTCGCTCTACAAAGATACAACACTGGTAGTGATCATCGGCCTGCTAGACCCGCTGGGTATCGGGCGAGCCGTACTCGCAGATGCCAAATGGAACGGGCTCTCGAACGAGACCTATCTATTCTGTGCTTTGTTTTTCTTTATTAGTTGTTTCGCCATGTCGCGTTATTCGCTGTGGTTGGAGAAGCGGCTAGCTACAGATCATACAGCGGAGTAAATTTATGGTCGAAGATCCAACCCATACCCCTGCCAGCGGTATTATTGAAATTGCCGGTATGCATAAATGGTTTGGATCGTTTCACGTATTGAAAGATATTAATCTATCAGTAGCTGAGCGTGAGAAAATTGTCATTTGCGGGCCGTCGGGATCAGGAAAATCCACCTTGATCCGTTGTATCAACCGGTTGGAATCCCATCAAAGAGGTAGCATCACCGTTGTCGGTACCGAACTTACGGGAGATCTAAAAAATATCGAACAAATCCGGTCCGAAGTCGGAATAGTGTTCCAGCATTTCAATTTGTTTCCCCATTTGACCGTAATAGAAAACTGTACTCTTGCACCCATATGGGTACGCAAGATGCCACGGAAAGATGCGGAGAATTTGGCTGAGCATTATCTTGAGCGGGTCCAAATACCAGAACAAGCGGCTAAGTTTCCTGGCCAACTTTCAGGCGGTCAACAACAACGCGTTGCCATCGCACGGTCGCTATGTATGCAGCCCAAAATTATGCTGTTCGATGAGCCCACTTCTGCACTTGATCCAGAAATGATCAAGGAAGTACTCGACGTTATGATTGAGCTAGCCGAATCTGGCATGACTATGCTGGTAGTCACCCATGAAATGGGATTCGCCAACAGGGTGGCGGACCGCGTTATTTTTATGGATTGTGGTGAAATTATTGAACAGAACGCACCGGAAGAATTTTTCAACCATCCGCAGAATGATCGGACGAAACTATTCCTTAGCCAAATTCTGTCGCATTAAGCGCATTAAAGTAAATTTCATATATCTTTGTCGGCCGAAATGAAAACAGGGACCGAATTGTTGCTAGCCGGCGCAGTGGGTTAGACAGCTCGATTGATATGTGTAATTTGATACCGAAACTGGGAGAATAGTCATGAGCACGTTCTTGCTAATTCACGGCGCATTTCAGGGGGGATGGATCTGGAAGCTAGTAGGCGATCGTCTACGTGAAGCTGGGCACACAGTCTACGCCCCCACCCTGGATGGATGTGGAGAGCGCTCCTATCAGCTCCGGCCCGGTATTACGACGGAAACCCAAGCCGAAGAGGTCGCAGGATTTCTTTGGTCAGAGGATTTGCGGGATGTTGTACTGGTCGGTACGTCGGCTGGCGGGATGGTGGCAGCAAAGACGGCGGAGTTAGCTGCTGACAGAATCTCACGCATTGTGTTTTCGGATGCACTAACCTTGGTGCATGGCGAATGTATCCGTGACATCGTATCCGGCGGTCAGCAAATAGAGACAAATCTTGCGGTCGGGCCGGAAAAGGAAGGCCGCTTTGAACGTTTTCGTCAGGACATGGATGACGGTCTCGCCCGATGGGCGGCGGATCGTTCAACACTTCATCCCAAAGGTTGCTTTGTCGAGCCCGTAGCACTGCAGAATTTTTGGAACCTGGATTGGGATGCAACGGTGGTATATTGCAAACAAGCAGAAAAACCAGGCAAGACACACCAACGTCGGTGCGCGGATAATTTAGGTGCTAAATGGCACATACTCGACACCGGCCATTACGCTATGTTGAGTGAACCAGACGCAATTACAGAGATCATTTTGGCAGGATAGACATTGTTTTACAGCGCAACCACTGGGATTAATAAATGTGAATCATATTCGCCCCCAGTGTGAATTACATGTGTACCGGCATTGACTGTCTCTTCGTGTTTAAAGCGATTGAACACATCAATAATATCAAAGCCTTGTACGGTGAGCTGTAGCCGCTCACCTACTTGAAATCCGGTCGCCGATGCCAATATTTCAACCTCACAGGGCACAACTTCTCCCTCTGACAATTTGAGAGTACGTTGGTGTTTAAGCCAAGGCTGCCAGAGCTTAGACTTCTTTTCATCCAACTCCCGGTGCGACACGCGCAACCAGCCACTCGCCGCCAGCCCCTGCTCCACGTGCTGGAAGTCGGGGAAACAAACCTCATTGTCGTACCGGTCAAACTTCTTGATCGCCACATGTAAATCCAGGTCGTCAGCACCCTCTGTGCTAACCCAAAGCTTGAGTTTCATATGGCCAATCAGGTCGACCGTCTCATCAAAAATAAACTCCCACGTTGTTGTATCATTAATGCCGTCACTCTTGGTCGCAGTGTAACGACTTTCAGTAACATTTGAGACTGGAGCAGTGTTCAGGCTATGGTTGGAAGCGTCGAGATAAAGTGAACGATAATCAGTACCCGGTACGGGGAAATCGTCGAAATAACGTTCCCTTCCGTCATAAAATCGATCTCGCACTTCAATGCAAACGCGCGGTGTCTCCCGAAATCCATTTTCCTTTCCCTTCAGAAAACACTCGAAAAATCGGAGCTGACGTTCCAAGCCCTCACGAGAATAATAAGTTTCCCATTCCTTGCGTCCGTGGCCATAAAGCCATTTATCCTTTGAACTTGCCTGTTTATAACCCTCTATGGAGCCACGTGTATGCAATCCGGCAGTGGCCCAGCTCGCAACTGCATAGACCGGGCAATTAATTTTCGAAAGATCGGGGTGTTTCGAGGTCCAAAAGTCATCCATTAAAGGCCTATTCTTTTGTTCTGCTACAGCGTCCTCAGTAGTTGCATTCTTTGCGATGAAGCCGGTTTCCGAATTCATACGCCTTCCCCAAATTTCGCGATAAAAATTTGTATCTGGCATCCCGCCGTGGGTCACGTGTTCGCGATAGAAGTCGTTGAAGCCTTCCCACGGAATTATTGCCTTGAGATGGGGCGGCTGTTCCGTCGCACCAAGCCACTGAGTTGCGGCCAAGTAAGATACGCCGTTGGAGCCGACATTACCGTCACACCACGATTGTTCTGCAGCCCATTCCACGATGTCATAAAAATCGCGGCACATTTGCGGATCAAAATGCGCAAAATGATCGCCGCCACAATCGTTGGTAGCACGGCAATCGGCACTGACCACTACGTACTCGCGCGGGCACCAGAAAACAGGATCAGGCATCTCCCAACCTGTATACTCGGAGAACGGTAAGGACCCTACATTGGGAATACGTTCGAACTGCTTGTCTGGCGGATATGAATCCTTTCCATAGGGCGCGAAACAAAGGATCGCCGGATATCTACCGTGGGGTTCGGGCCGAAAAACGTTGCACATTAGTTCAACGCCGTCACGCATAGGTATGCGAACATGCTTCTCAAAGACAATACGAGCATCTATTGGGGAGCCATAGACGTTTTTGGTTCTAGTGTCACCGACAGAGAAAGTCGTGGTTTCTAATTCCGGCATATTTCTTCCTTAACCTTAAAATTTTTGCCCAATCGGTTCCACACATTGCGTCAACTCCAGAAGCAAATCTAACGGTCTTACGAGGGCTCTACCGCTAAACAAATATACAATATCGCGCAGATGAATTTTTGGAGTATCAAGATCC
This sequence comes from uncultured Rhodospirillaceae bacterium, assembly GCA_964479475.1. GTDB lineage: Bacteria > Pseudomonadota > Alphaproteobacteria > MPNO01 > UBA2964 > JAQBTY01. The sequence goes on from CAYZMI010000011.1 coordinate 27,153, forward strand.
CAGTATCGGAGAAACTTACGCCTAAACAGAAATTGATAAACTATCTCCCTTTGTATACCGGCTTTCTTTTTTCAGCGAAGGCATCGATACCCTCTTTATAATCTTCAGTGGAACGAAGTTTTTCGTATGAATGTCCCTCGATATCTAACGCAACTTTAAGACTGGTATCATAGGTCGAATTCAGTACCCGTTTAAGTGCGCGAAGTGCCAACGGCGCTTTAGCATTAAGTGCCGCAGCATACTCTTCCACCAAATCCGTTAACGCGTTTGAATCGTCTGCGATTTCAGTGATCAGACCCCATTCTTTTGCCTGGGGTGCCGGAATTCTTTTTCCTAACATGACCATATCTTTGGCTCGCGTCAGTCCGGCAATTTTGACTACTCGAACGCTTCCGCCAGAACCGGGCATTTCACCAAGATTTATCTCAGGCAATGCAACTAGAGTTTCTTTAGTAGCAAGCCGAAAATCACATGCCATCGCCAGTTCGAATCCGACGCCAAATGCATATTTCTCTAGCGCAACGATTACGGGTTTATTGCACCTTTCGGGTGTTCCTATATTCCACGCCAAGTCAGACATTCCATCAAACGGAATTTCGGGAAAGGATTTGACATCGCCGCCGGATGTATAACAACCATTGGCACCCCGAATGACGATGACGCCTACTTCGTCATCTTCATCCATCGCTTCTAAAATGGCGCGAATTTGTGAGCGGCCCTTATACGAAACAATATTAAGGGGTGGCCGGTCGAGGATCAAATAACCGATGTTTTTCTCTGCGTCGACCTCGAACCGCAATCCATCCAAATCGCGCAAAAGTGCGGCGCGTTCTTCTGCATAATCCTTGATCATTTTGTCTCTCATTTACTCTTTTTCGAAATGCTTTTTACGGCATAGGCCAACTTAAATTAATTGTCACCCCGTCATGGGCAAAAGACTTAATCGGCAAAATCTTATTTATGTGTTCATTAGTCGGGATGATAAACAAATTAAGGTGGCTTCAACGAAATCCAACTTAAAGTCAGAGCGTATTTTCATGACCTGATTTAGTAGTGTATTCCCCTTGCCGCAGAAAACGACGTAATAACTTTCCTGATCCGGATTTGGGTATTTGGTCTACGAATACATATGCGCGCGGTCTCTTAAATCGCGCAAGGGTCGAAGCCCGACAGTGATCATCTAGCGCTTCGGCGGTGGTCTCATTCCCCGACGGTTCGATAAAGGCTACCACTTTCTGACCCCAGCGCTCATCCGGTAGACCTACCACTGCTGCTTGGGAAACTAGTAAACTTTTCGCCAACGTATTTTCCACTTCTTCAGGGTGAATATTTTCGCCTCCCGAGATGATCATGTCATCGAGACGCCCGCACAAAAATAGCTCGCCGTCCTCATCCATGTAACCCAGGTCGCCAGTAAAATACCATCCGTTGCGGATCGCTTGTTGGTCGGCATCGGGACGCTTCCAGTATCCTTCAAATGCTTCTGGGCTTTTCATAGTGGCTATTACTTCACCAATTTCACCAACTGGTAATATTTCCTCGGCCGATACCCGGCGTTCCGCATCGGCTGTCACCACCCTCATATTTTGGTTGAGGCCAGGGCGACCGGCACAACCAGGCTTTCGATCAAGATGATCGCAAATGGTAAAAGTGAAAATTTCGCTGGTCCCATAGTAATTTGCAAAAACTTCTGGCTGGAGTGCAACAGCGCATCGTTGCTCTAGCGTGCTAGTCATGGACATACCAGCATAGGCAACGTTCTTGATCGAACGACACCGGTCGGTATTGAATTTCGGGTGCGCTAAAATATCGTGGAACATTGTTGGCACAAGGAAGACGGATGTGATTCTTTCTCTCTCGATAAGAGATAACGCCTCACCTGCGTCAAACCCCCGCATATTGACGAACGTACTACTAGTCAATGTGGAGCATATAAGAATACGAATTCCCATAGTATGGAATAACGGCATGACCCCGAGTTGTGTATTTCCAAACCGATACCGTAAATGTGCAACGACTGAAGCGGCTGCGGTGCGTTCTGCACGGTGTGAACGTGGAACACCTTTGGGACTTCCAGTAGTTCCCGACGTATACAGCATCAAACAAATTTCTTCATCCGACGCGCCATTCGGCTCATCAATAGTATTTCCACAGATTAACTCGGAAAAGGCGTGATCAATGTCGATTAGCATTGTATCGACAATTCCAGCAGCCGCCGCACCTTGCCTAACGGCGTCGCAAGAAGCCTGGTCGTATGCTACCAGCTTTGCCTCTGCATCTAATACCACGTATGAGATTTCATCTGCGGTCGCACGCCAATTGAAGGGAGTAAAAATGACACCCAACATTTGAGCAGCCCAATAAAGCGTTGCCATCTCGTATCGATTGGGCATAACGGTGACCATGTGATCACCACGAACCAAGCCACGATCACTCAGCGCAGCGGCTACGGCCCGAATATCAGATTGCCACTCTATAAATGTTTTTCGAATATCGCCGTCTATAAAGGCAACGGCCTTGGGGTCGCGTGCGACTGCAGTGTCGAAGGCTATACCGAGGTCCACGTAATTACTCGTCCACTTAGTCGAAGTTTATGGAGCCGGTTACGTTGACGAACCGACCGAGCATTTCATCAAGCATAGCGTTCAGGCTTTCATCCTGAATTTCTCCATCGCCGGAGAATGCCTGATTGGCCTGCGCTAAAGAAAACGAATCTCCAGCCAGCCACATTCCCATAAAGGAAAGCGAAGGCCGCAGAGCGATCAGCCCTCTAGCCCCTCCCACAACACCTGGCGCCGCTGAAGCGAGAAATCCAACTTTACCAATTGTAGGATAGGGCCGGATGCGCGAGAGCCAATCGACGGCATTCTTAAGGGGGCCTGGGACGCCAAAGTTATATTCCGGTGAGACGATCACGACACCATCGCTAGCAAGAATACGATCTCCAAACTCCCGGGTTCCATTAGGTATACCGTCGTTTGCCTCTAGGTCGCCGTCGAAAACGGGCATCTCGAATTCACGAAAATCAGCATAGTCCACCTCTGCACTTGCCGCCGAAAGTTTACGAGCGATCAGTATAGCAAGCTTTTTATTGAGTGAATCCCTCCGTAAAGACGCAGCAAACACTAATATACGCATGTTAGTTGTCTCCCTTTCTAATTAATGAGCCAAACCATAATCTGCCGATAAAGATTGGTCCATTGCGTGGATGCATACTCCTATGTGCCTTGCTAGAATCTAATTATGAGAAATTTTGATATCCTCGAAATCGGATCCATAGAAGATCAGAATTTGGCGTACTCAATCCGGCAGGTTGTATTTTGCGATGAACAAAATGTAGATCCTGAGGTAGAATTCGATGGCCTCGATGATGTATGCCGCCAATATCTTGTAAGATGCGATGGGGTGGCAATTGGAACCGCACGAATTCGTGATGTTGGAATTGGCGAAGTGAAGATCGAACGGGTTGCCGTTCTTAAAGGAAAAAGAGGTACGGGTATTGGCAAAGCACTGATGACCCGAATCATAGATGATGCACGTGTAACAGGAGCTAATACTATTTCAATTCATGCCCAATGCCACGCGGAGGCATTTTATGAGGCGTTGGGATTTCGACGGATTGGTAACGAATTCCAAGAAGCCAATATTGCGCACGTGCGTATGGAATTGGATGGACGACTATGAAGATTATCAGCCAGGATATTGTCCCACGCAATTCGGGTTGGGCGGGAGAAATGAGGGCTGGTCAGATTTTAAGGCTCACCGCGCAGACAATCATAGATTTTGTCGCCTTTAACCGTCACGACTACACCGAAGCGTTCGATCAAGCGACTACCAAAGAGTCCAGCGGTTGTATTTTTTTTAAATTGGGTCAATCCCTTGTATCCCGCACCGGTACACCCTTGATTACTTTGATACAAGATGGTTTCAAAGGTCTCGGTACTCACGATTTGCAATTCGGAATGTGTGGCCGAGACCGACATCGGCGTGCTGCTGAAGAGGGCCGACTTGGAGAATATCTCCATGGCGACGATATGCCAGTACCGGACCACGGCTGTGCCGAGAACCTCACCTGGGCGCTTAAGCCTTATGGTATCCCATACATCAACATACCTAGTCCGGTAAACTTGTTTCAGAATATGGATATCGATCAGCAATCTGGATGTATGACCCGGACTCAAATTCGTCCCGGCACACCGGTCGATCTCGAACTACGCGCAGTGCATGACCTATTGGTTGCTTTCAGTGCCTGTCCGGACAAGGCGTCCAAGACCAAGGGCCTAGAGGTTGGCGCAACTATTTTCGAACCCTAAACTGAGGCCAGAAAATTGAGGTTATCTACATGAATGTCATATGCGAAGCAACCATAGCACCAAATAAGGGCTGGATTGGAGAAGTCAACCGAGGGCAAATTCTAAGTGTCATGGGCAAGAGCGTAATCGACTTCAACGCCTTCAAACGGGACGACATCCGCGAATACTTCGATACAGCCCGTACTCGCATTTACAATCTCAACATGTACCCTACCAAAGGTCACCGTTTATTCAGCAAACAAAACAACCCTATGATGCGTATATTGGAAGATGGATTTGCTGGTATCGGTTTTCACGATTTGCAATCGAGTCACGGTTGTACTGATGCCATGTTGGAACTGTTGTCACCCATGGAGATTAGTTTTGCAGATTTGCCGGATCCCATGGGACTCTTCCGTAATTTGGAAATTTCTGCGGAAGGCCGCATTCGCCCATTTCCGAAGGGGCCAACAGAGCCGGTCGCGATTGATCTGGAGGCTGAGATCGACCTGGTCTGCGGCCTAATGAATTGCCCGGCCGCAGAAACCTCCGCCGCTGGCGCCGAATTCACAATCACTATTTTACAACCGTAATCATGCGGAGAAGTCATATGAAAATTATTAGCGACGATTTCGTGCCTGCCAATTCAGGTTGGGGGAAAGCTATGCTAGAGGGCCAAGTACTACGACTTACCGCCAAGACCATCATCGATTTTGCCTGTATCAACCTTCACAATTTGGAAGAACGGTTCGATCAAGCCCGCACTAAAGTCTACAACATGAAAATTTGGATCTCGACCGGCGACGTCCTATACAGCAAACTTAATAATCCCATGATGACCATCCTTGAAGACCAATTCGCCGGGACGGGATACCATGATTTACAATATGGTACTTGCTCCGGCGTGCGTTATGCCCGCGCTAAGGAAGAAGGTCGCCTCAACCAATACCATCATGGCGACGATATCCCAATTCCAGACCACGGTTGTTGGGAAAACCTGATAGATGGGTTTAAAGAATGGAGTATTCCACCGGAATTGATCCCAAGCCCGCTAAACATATTCCAGCATGTGGACATCGACACCAAATCTGGTGAGATAAAACACACCCCCAACCGGCCTAACGACCCGATTTATCTGGACTTCCGGGCCGATATGGATCTGGCAGTAGCCGCCAGCGCCTGTCCCGACCTCGCCGCACCTGAATTCGGCCAGCCCATCCAAGCAATGATTTATGAACCTTGAGATATTAATTAACTCGTATGCCCGCCCAAAATCTGGTCAATTTTTGCGAAATCGTCCGTACTCATATTCCAACCTGCCGCCGCAACATTCTCGGCTAATTGGTCAGCGCGTGTCGCACCGGAAATGACACTTACTGTCGTCGGTTGCGATGTGAGCCAGGAAACCGCCAACGTCAAAATATCAAACCCACGGTTGGTTGCAAATCTCTCGAGTGCCTCTAAGGTATCAAAGTCCGCGTTAGCTACTTCACTCGCCCCTTCGAGACGGCTGCCTACGGGTCCGGTCTCACCACGTCGGTACTTGCCCGTTAAAAGTCCTTTTGCCAACGGGTAATATGGCAGGACACCAACACCGTTTTCAGCGCAGGACGGCACCAAATCTGCTTCTACATCACGGTCTAGTACGCTCCAAGGATTTTGGGCAGTGACAAATGATTCGAGCCCCATTTGGTTCGCAGTATCTATGGCCTCGCACAATTCCGCCCCGGAAAAATTGGAACATCCAATCAACCTAACCTTACCAGCCCTGACAAGGTCGTTCATCACCGATAACGTCTCTGCAATCGGGGTTGCCGCGTCGGGCATGTGTAGCTGATAGAGATCCACGTAATCAGTTCCCAATCGTTTTAAACTCATGTCGATGGCAGCCAGAGCGTTCTCGCGCGATCCTGGATTTTTACCGGGTACATGACTCGCACGCAGCCCAAACTTAGTAGCAAGAACGACCTGGTCCCGTTTCCCTTGTATTGTGCGGCCGATGAATTCCTCCGAACGCCCGTCGCCATACCCTTCTGCAGTATCGAAGAAATTGATGCCGGCATCTAACGCAGCGTGAATAACTGGCCGCGTTTTATCCTCATCCAAGCGTCGCCCGAAAGCGTTACACCCAATTCCAACGATGGTGATATCGAGCCCTTTGTCACCACCAATTTTACGCTTCTCCATGATCTACCCTTTTTCTTCTGTTGTGACCCCTCTTTGTTCACAAATATGCTATCACGGAAAGGAGAAGGCAAAAGGAATGAGCGGCAATGAATTGGGGCCAAGTTGCGAATAATATATGGCCGCACGATTTTCGATCAATTCAACTTCTTGAAGACGAGCGTTATAGACCGAATTGGCATTGCCAAGAGGACTGGTCTTAAAATTACCCTATACTCGCAATTTGTAATAAGCTGCCGAAAAATAAAATAATAGGTGTAGACACCCACAAAGGAGTTATTCAAGGTATGCGGGAGAGACACCTTGGGAAGGATGATGCCTCCTTTTAAAGCAAAGTTTGTTAGGTTGTATTTAAATTGTGAGATTATTCTGATGGGAGCATAAAAACTAAAAAACAAAATTTCTACGGATCTAGCCCAGCGTTTCAGTGGCAAGCTTCATATCGCCAGAATTGTAATATGCCGCCTTGAATGCTTCCAATTCAGCAAGCCCCACAGGATCAAGATCATAGGCGGGTTCTTTATTAAGAATCCAATGACCGGGAACGTTTTCACCTGCGATCATGACGCCCGTATTTGGGCCAGCCAACGCCTTGGTTTCCGTCGCCACGCAGGCAAACGAAACTCCTACACGGCGATCGGAACCGCGGTTCTGACCGGACCCATGCACCACCATTTCATGATGTATAGAAAATTGCCCAGCGCACATGGCCATATCGACCGCTGCACCCTCATCAATATTCCGAACAGTCTGGCCGCGAGAGACCATGTTGTTCTGTTCATAAGTTTCGTCGTGATGCAGGAAACCCAGTTTATGACTACCCGGAATAGCTTTGACGCAACCCTTTTCAGGCGTTGAATCGGTCAGCCCAACCCACGCTGTCGCCCCCTTATTGCAATCAAATGGATTGTATGCACCGTCCTGGTGCCACGATACAAATGCACTTCCACCAGGCTGTTTGGACCATATGGCACAAAATTGCAAAATAACATTGGGCCCAATGGCATCCTGCAGTGCGCCGGCTATCTTTGGGTGGCGCGCCAAGTCCAATAGCCATTTAAACGCAAGGACGGCGCGAGCACGTATTTTCTCACTGATGTCTTCTCCCGTAACAGCCTCGTAGTCCTGAATTTTACGCATACATATAGCTGCCTCCTCTGGCGATAAACAGTCTAACGGAGCAATAAAACCATTCGTCCGAAATTCACTTAACTGCTGCTTTGTCATGACGCGCGGCATGATGACGTTTACCCGGCCGCAGTAGGTGCTGGTGGCTTGAGATCGCGGTCATTATACCCCGCCTGGCCGCGCCGAACCGCTTCCATCGCTACGGGATCAAAGTCATAGCGTGGCTCCGGATCGTGATCCCAGTGGCCATACTTGTCTTCACCGCGGACTAAAAGTGCCGCTCGACGACCTATCAATGGCTTAACCTCAGGTGTCAAATACACCATAGCATAGCCCATACGCCTGTGGTTACCGTTGTTAGGACGGGAGCCATGAATAAGGTCTTCATGGTGGACCGAACACTGGCCCGGCTTGAGAATGATATCAACCGCATCCTCATCTTTTACATCCTTCACGGTTTGACCACGGGTAAGCAAATTCTTCTCCCCGCCAAGCTCAAGATGTTCGCGAATACCATTTTCTTGGCTGCCAGGTATAAACTGCATACAACCAGTCTGTTCGTTGGCGTCACTGAGCGCCATCCATAAATTTACCGAGGCGCGGCGATCAAACCCGTAATAAGTGCCGTCTTGATGATACGAGACGAATGTTCCGTCGCCGGGCTGCTTATCCCAAATTACTGAAATAAACAACATAATGTCGGGACCTAATATGTCCTCTACGACATCAAGAATGCGAGGATCACGGGCAATTTCCAAAATCCAAGGAAGAATTAGATGAGATTTAACTCGAAGCGTTTTTCCCGCTTGTTTCCCGGATTCTTTTTCAAATGTCTCTATGCGATATCTAATAGCCGCCGCTTCTTTCTCGGGCATAACCTGAATTCCGGTGACATAGCCATCCTTGTGATATTGATCAACTTGATTTTGAGTAAGAGCTTTCGGCATTTCTGCCTCCATTTAATAAAGTAATCGGATCTCGGTGTTTGAATTAAGATCCCGTTGGATACCCTAAATGTTTAAGTCGCTTTATTCCCTCTGTTTCAAATTTCTAGCGGGTAATTCCATCGCCATTAAAATTGCTGCACCAGCCCTACCTTTTCCAAAATGACGAAATGTTGCGCTTGTACTGCCCCCAACAGCTCATGTTCCAAATCCAAAATGCGGAAATTAACTATTCATTAGGTAACGACCATTAGTCATTATGATACACAGCGATTTTATTACTAAGCAACAAATCAACCATTTCATTCATCGTAAAGAATTTGATGGGCGGCATGAAAAGCGAACCAAATTTTTAGCTTCGACGATCGACAAATCGTACCGCTTTGGTCTCTCGGCCAGCCTCGTAGATGGAATGGGCCTGCTCGAAAACTATTTTTGGACTGATAGTGGCCGCCTGACGCACCCGCTGGACTAAATTCTTTTCAAGAGCAACCAAATTGGAGGAACTGCTAGCCACCCGTATTAACATTTCATCCATGGAATAGGGGTCGTTTAGTTTTTCTTTTTGAATGATTACCTGAAATTCATCGATTTCAGACATTGCCTGTAATACCTCAAGAAGAACATCAGGGTTTACAAGCATGCCTTTGATTTTTATCAAATCTTTTGTCCTAACTACGGGCCCTATAATTCGTTCGCTAGTGCGTCCGCAGTGGGGACAAGGTGACCGATCTATGGACACCACATCGCCCACAATAAATCGGTTTAACGAAGTCCCCCGCTTGTCTAAATGAGTTATGGCGAGTGCGCCCCTCTCCTCATCAGGCAATCTTTCACCGGTTTGGGGGTCGACAATTTCGTGAAATTGCAGCTCCGGAGTTGGATTGTGCCAATCCCCCTCCTCCCGACATTGTGCAAAAGCACCCATCTCTGTCGAACCGTAGCGATCAAATATT
>CAYZMI010000011.1:36756-45843 GCA_964479475.1 uncultured Rhodospirillaceae bacterium
TCACTCCCTGGCAAGACAGCGAATATCGTCGCACCCGCTGCATATGCGTTACTAGCAGAACGTACAAATGCACCCATAGGCGCGGGTGTTAAGGGAAACAAATTGGCGATGACGTCTGTTTCCCGAATATCGGAAATTTCGGCTACCCGTCGTGACTGGTATAAATAAGCGTGATAGTCGTGAGTGGTGTTGTACAGCGGTATAGGGTCCGCCGTACTACCAGTAGTATAGATAACCTCCCAGAGCGCCCTCTCATTTAAAGGCAAATCGGGAAGGTTCAGTCGGAAATCTTCTGGTTTTGCCATTAAGTCTTGTTTCCGAGTAAGCGGCAGCCGCGTCAGATCATTCAGGTTTTTAATTTCCTTAATATCTATCCCGGCTTCAGCCCACTGTCGGCGATAGAAGGGATGTCCTCGAGAGCACAGGGATAGCATTGTACGTAACTTCCCCGACTGGATAGTTTCGATCTCGGAAAGCGAGAGGCGTAATATATTATCCATTACGATCAAACGAACTCGCGCAACTTAAGTAACGTAACTTTATCGACGTGAAACACCTTTTCTTTATTTTGATTAAATACGTGATCGCGAAAAACTACGATCCCCCTTCCGGGCTTTGAACTCAGACGTTTTTTTACCACCTCTACTTCCGTTGATAGTGAATCGCCGGGATAAACAGGAGCAAGGAACCTACCGTTTTCCAGACCGAGAAGCGCAATCAGTGCATCAGAGAACAAGCTTCCAGTCATAGCTGTGGCAACCGACATAATCAAATGGCTAGGACAGATACGCCCCTCGAATTCGTTATGGCTATCAGCCGTCTCTTGGACAAAAAGCGGCACGTCGTAGCCAACCAGCTGGCAAAACTTATCTAGATCAGAATTACTAATGGTGCGAGTAGACGTGGAATATCGTGTACCAACTTCAAAATCCTCCCAATACCGCGCTGTATTATTCATTGGGAAGCACAGCTATTGCAGAGATCTCTATCAATGCGTCTTTGCGCAATAATTGGGAAACGATCACGCCGGTAGATGCGGGACGGGAACCCTTAAAATATTCTCTCCGTACCAACGCCGTACCTTTGTAATTTTCCGTAGTCGTTATGAAATCATGGGTTTGAACTATATCGGCACAAGACCCCCCCGCTTTGTTCAACAAAACCTCAAACTTCCGGTAGATCTGACGGGTTTGCTCTACGATGTCACCCGGGGCTGTTATGTTGCCTTCTTCATCCGTTCCGGTTGTTCCTGACAGGTAGATTGTATTACCAACGCGAAGCGCCGGCACATAGGTGTAATCGTCACGCCACTTGCTATCAGCAAATACAGGCTCGCGGGTTTTAGCCATTTTTGCCTTCCACAACGTCTGTTAGTTTAAGTATGCGATAAAGATGAAAACCCTCCGCAACGGTCTCGCCGTCATGCTTTAAAAGAAACGTTTTTACACGGCAGAAAGTTTTTGAGTTTGACTCCCACAATCTTTCAATTTCGAAAATAGGTTGGACTGTATCACCCACCTTGACCGCTTTTAGAAACCGACAACCTTGCTCTATCATGGCAAATCCATCCAGTGCCTTCTGACCATCGGACGCACCCAGCGCCATGAGCCCAGAAAGTAATAAGCCGTGTGCGACTGGAGCCTTAAAATGCGTTGTTTTGGCATATTCCATATCATAGTGGATGGGGTGTGTGTCACCGGACAGTGCAGAATAAGCAAGAAAATGCGCATCTGTTAACGTCTTGGAAGGACCTGTGAAACGCCGCCCTATATCATCTTGCGATAGTGTCATGATAGTAATTCGAAAATTTCCAACCCTATAATGTTAAGTGGATGCTAAAGGATCATTCCAGGACGGTCTAGCAAACCCACTACTCGAGGCGCATATCGACTTTCTGTCTGCTAAACTGAACATACGTATCAATAAACCAAAAATGGTGCCGCATATCGACTGCGGCCTATCAATTTGTGAGGATTAACACTGAGTGAGATACAAACAGACGATGAAGTAAAACTCTCCATTCGAGCAGAATGGACTGCCTATTCCACCGCCTTTGCCAACATCGCCATCTTACCAATGATCCAGCTTCTCGTTCCGCTGTGGTGCCTGCTTAGCCTTGGCATGTCAGCAACCTTAATCGGTATTGCTGTAGGGGCACGCTCGTTTCTGGCAGTAATTTTTTCAATACATAGCGGCGCATTGTTAGATCGCCTAGGCGTGCGCCGAGTGATGATTTTTTGCGCCATCGCCAGTGTAGTACTTGCTTTGCTATATCCCCTCGTGCCGGAAGTCACATCTGTGCTCGTGACCCAATTCGTGCTGGTAGTAATTTTACAGCTAATTACCGGGTTTCTGCATACAATTGGCTGGATTGGCTCGCAAACGCAAATCGGCCAGCTCACAAGAGGCTCGCCAAAACACATGGGGCGTTTCACTGCAGTTACCAACGTCGCCAGCTTTTTCACGCCACCACTAGTCGGGTGGGCCTGGGACATTGGCCAGGCCAGCAGCATTGGCGGTGCTTGGCCAGCCTTCGCTACTATAGCAGCTTGCAACGTAATTTTATGGATCTCTGTGGTGCTTATGCCTATACCCGCCTCTATTACAGTCCCAAAGGAACGGCCAACCCTTCGCTCGCTAATTCCTTCCTTAACCGATTACCGGCAAGCATTTCGTCTATTCTTACTGCCCACTGTCGCATTCGTTGTCATCGCATCATTTTTGATGAACGGTCTCATCCAAGTGCGCATGAATTTCCTCGGCCTTTATATGGAATCGGTCGGCTATGAAGGCCGCATTATTGGGCTGGTTTCTGGCTTCGCATTTTTGGTGGCCGGTGTTACCGCGCTTCCCACAAGCTGGGCGCGACGCTATCTTGCTCCTTATTGGATCGTGATTTTAATGTTCGCACTGGTAGCAATCGGAAACGGTATTGTACCAGCCTTCACTGGAATTCCCGGTCTGACATTTACAACTGTGGTTTTCGGGGCCGGTGTGGGTCTCGGAATGGCATACATCCTTATGCTTTTGTCACGTAGCGTACCATTAGAACAGTTTGGCTTAAGTGTCGGTTTGCGAACAACCGGCAACCGGTTCGGCGCGACCGTTGTTCCCCCACTCGCCGGTTTTGTCATCGATCTAGCCGGCGGAGACATAGGTGCTGGATTTTACATTATGTCACTCCTATTTTCTCTTGGCGCGGTGGGCATTACCATTCTTGCCTTACGCTCTAAATCTATCCGAGACGCATTTTCAAAAGATTAGTTTTTGACGCCAGCCAACACCCATTCCGACTTAAAACTTTCCAAACGCGCTGAGATTACCGCATACACGACAGCGTTTTTGAGTGTGGGAACTATGCCCATGTTTTACGTCGTTGGACCGCTCTGGGCGTTAAGTTTTGGTGCAAGCGCTTTCGAAATTGGGATCGCCATGGGTGCACGCTCCTTTCTGCCATTTTTGTTCGCCATTCATGGGGGTGCGTTGCATGATCGTCTTGGCGTACGCCGAGTGATGATATTCTGCGCCCTGACAAGTGCGGCGCTTACCCTATTATACCCCGTTTTCCCAATGATTTTGGCAATGATCCTGTTACAGATTATCACTGGCTTTCTGCATACATTAGGTTGGATCGGGGCTCAGACCCAAATCTCTCAGCTCACAAAAGGTCACCCCAAATATATGGGCCGTTTTACATCTGCCTCCACAATTTCGAATTTCTTTACGCCTATATTTGCGGGGATTACGTGGGACCTCGCTGGCCCCTGGGGTACGTTTGGAATGCTCTCAGTTTGGTGTGTTCTCCTCTGGGTTTCAGTAATAATGATGCCGGTACCCGATGCTGCCGTCGTCGCTAAAGGCCGTGCAACATGGCGGACATTTTTACCCACGTTAGGCGATTACCGAGACGCATTGCGCTTGGTGATAGTGCCAGCGGTAGCGTTTGTGATTTTTGGTTCTTTCTTGATAAATTCTCTCCTATCCATGAGATTTACATTTTTGCCGGTCTATATGGAATCGGTCGGATTTGAGGGAACAGTGATAGGGTTCATGGTAGGTTTTGCTTTTCTAATCGGTAGCATTACTGCTCTGCCGACTGCTCACCTACGCCGTCGATTTCCGGCACACCGCATCTTAGTATTTGCAACAATTTTGGCGGCAGTTGGGCTCGGGCTTACGCCATTTTATATAGACATCTCAGGTTTAATTTTCGTTACCGTTATGTTTGGAACGGGAGTTGGCCTGGGTATGGCGCTTGCTCTTTCGCTGCTCTCTACAGTGGTCTCAACCGAGCAGCTTGGCCTAAGTGTGGGTCTTCGAATTACGGCCAATCGATTTAGCTCATTTTGTATACCTATCCTGGCCGGTGGTATAATCGAAATAGTAGGATTGGCCGCCGGCTTTTACGCTACTGCATTTTTCGCTGGTTTTGGCGCATTAGCAGCAGCAATCTACGTGATGCGAATGCCATCTGTAAAACAGGCCTATGACCGGCATTAATATTTTGAAAATGTTATACATCTCGATTTTCTGTTAACTAAAATTATGCCAATTTGGTTAAATTACTTCAAAAATTTTAAAATAGAGCAATTTGGTTTTAGTGGATTTGATTTGTCCTAAATTTAGGCGCGAATTTGGTCAAAATTAACCTTGGCCAAATGGTAATTTCATGGATGATGCAAAACACAGTTAGACAACCAAAGTTTACAAGGAATGGAGAGCATGACCGATAGTAAAAATCCAGAAACCATCGTATTGCATGCCGGATGGCGGCGAGATGAAGCGAGCACCGCCGTTGCAGTGCCGATCTATCAGACCACCTCTTATCAATTCAATAGCCCAGAACATGCCGCAAAGCTCTTCGGATTGGAAGAGTTCGGCAACATCTATACACGGATAATGAACCCGACTACAGACGTTCTGGAAAATCGTATTGCTGCATTAGAAGGCGGCGTTGCTGGCCTTGCCATGAGTTCTGGGCAGGCGGCGGAATTTATAGCTATAACCAATATCACGCATTCCGGCGACAATATCGTTAGTTCCACCGATCTCTATGGTGGAACCTGGAATATGTTTTCCAATACGTTAGCCACTATGGGAATAGAAGTCCGTTTCGTGGATCCAGCGGATCCGGAAAATTTCCGCAAGGCAACGGATGATAAAACCAGGTGCTATTTCGCTGAAACTCTTCCTAATCCAAAGCTCGAGGTATTCCCAATCGCAGAGGTTGCCTCTATCGGGCGCGAATTGGGTGTGCCTCTAATTATGGATAACACCGCAGCTGTCGTCCTGTGTAAACCGATCGAGTTCGGCGCCGCAATCGTAGTGCATTCCACCACGAAATATATCGGCGGTCACGGGACATCTATCGGTGGCATGATTGTTGATGGGGGCAATTTTGATTGGGAAGCCCAACCCGATCGTTTCCCAATGTTAAACCAACCGGACCCTAGCTATCACGGTGCAGTGTGGACCCAGGCAGTCAAACCTATTGGACCCGTAGCCTATATCATCAAGGCTAGGGTGACTTTGTTACGCGACATAGGCACGTCAATGAGCCCGTTTAATTCTTTCCAATTTATTCAGGGGCTAGAGACCCTACCATTGCGTATGGAGCGTCATTGCGAAAACACTATTAAAGTGGCCGACTACCTATCAAAGCATAATAAGATCACCAAAGTTATATTTCCTGGTCACATGGAAGGAGAGGCAAAACGCCGCGCCGACGAATATCTTAACGGAGGGTATGGTGCACTTGTCGGGTTCGAACTATCCGGTGGCGTCAACGCAGGTAAGCGCTTCATTGAGGAACTACAACTTTTTTACCATGTGGCCAATATCGGTGACGCGCGCAGCCTAGCCATCCACCCTGCAACAACGACCCACTCCCAGCTTAGCACCGAAGAACAGTTTCAAGCCGGCGTTACAGAAGGGTATGTAAGGCTGGCTATAGGTATAGAACACATCGATGATATACTTGCAGACCTTGAGCAGGCCTTAGCGGCCGTTTAGCCAAAAGGTTCGACATGACAGAACGGCCACCTCCACCGATTGGGTCGTATCCCACAACTCGGCTAAGACGCAATCGCCGAAACGATTGGACACGCCGGTTGGTTGCCGAAAATTCGTTATCGACCAATGACCTCATATGGCCGGTCTTCGTCCACGATAATGATGAACCGCGTGTCCCCATTCAGTCACTCCCCGGCGTAGACCGTCTATCCATTCACCAGCTGGTAGAAGATGTGGGGGAAGCAAAAAATCTGCAAATTCCACTCATCGCTATTTTCCCAGTTATTGATCCCGCGCTCAAAACCGATGACGCGGAAGAGGCCTATAACCCCGATAATCTAATTTGCCGTGCTGTTAACAAGGTCAAGGAAACGCACCCGGAAATTGGTATCATGTGCGATGTAGCATTGGATCCATATACCAGCCACGGGCATGACGGACTTATGCGGGACGGCTATGTCGTCAACGACGAAACTGTCGAAATTCTATGTAAGCAAGCCCTGGTACAGGCAAGAGCGGGATGCGATGTCATCGGGCCGTCGGATATGATGGATGGGCGAGTTGGGGCGATCCGTCGAGCTCTTGATGACACCAATCACGGTAATGTTCGAATTCTTGCCTATGCGGCGAAATATGCTTCTGCGCTTTATGGGCCGTTCCGGGACGCGGTTGGCTCTACGTCAAATCTTGGCGGAAGCGACAAAAAATCATATCAGATGGATCCCGCCAACAGCGATGAGGCGCTCCGCGAAGTCGCACTAGATATCGCCGAAGGAGCCGATATGGTTATGGTCAAACCAGGAGTTTTTTATCTGGATATTCTTTATCGTATAAAACAGGCGTTCGGCATGCCAACCTATGCGTACCAAGTCAGTGGGGAGTATGCGATGATTGCCGGTGCAAGTGAACGAGGGTGGTTAGATGGCGACTTAGCCATGGAAGAGGCGTTAATTGCCTTCAAACGAGCAGGCGCGGATGGCATTTTGACTTATTCGGCCCTTAATATAGCGCGAAAGCTAGCAGCAAGCTGATACTGATCTCTTGTCTTATTCGCCTTCGAATTTTTGTCATCTATACGACACCTGTATTGTGCGGTAGCACAAAAACATAATCTCCAACTAAATTATCGTGGTTCTCCGAACACTCAGAGACGCTAACAATTTTGAGTAATGTTTTCCGGTCGACAGCATTTGATTGATTGCTAGATTACCAATACTTGCATAACGGTCTATGCGGCGACGCGATCGAAAACTGTCGCAAGAGCGTCTGCGCAAAACGAGGTCAAAGAGGCGTGCCGCACAATCCACACGCAAAAAGAACACTAGTCTGCCAAATTGGCATAACCACCCCGAAAATACAGCAACGGCTTTGAAAACTCGTCGTCGCGTTCCATACGAATAACTTTGCCAAGAACGATGACGTGATCGCCGCCATCTATGATCGATGTGACATCGCATTCCATAGAGGCGAGGCAGCCTGGAAAAATTGGACTACCGGTATCCCACGAGCTGAATTCACAGCCCTCCCACTTTTCGGGCCCACTTTTAGCGAAGCGATTTGAGATATCCTGTTGACTAGTTGACAAAATATTTACTGCAAAATGACCCCCCATTTGAAATTCGTCGAAGCTCGCAACATTACGATCCAGACAAAACAGCACCATTGGAGGATCAAGCGAGAGGGATGTAAACGAATTAGCCGTCAAGCCAATAGGATTACCCTCGGAATCTATGGTGGTAATAATTGTAACGCCGGTGGCAAAACAACCTACCGTGTTGCGAAAATCCCTGGGTTCAATGGTCATTTCGAATTGGCCTTATGTCACAGTCGAGGTTTCTGGATGATGGTGTGCTATGGAAGCATTGTCAAAGCGGGCCGCAGCTATTTAACCTATTTGTTAAGAGCCCCTGTGTAATAAAGCCCCCTGCCGCTGGCGATTAATTTACTATCGCCATCAAAGATCTCTGCTTCAGCTGTCGAAAAGGTTCCGCCCATACGAATAATGCGCCCCACGGCTCGCAAGTTACCTGGTCTCGCTGCCCGATGGTAATCTACGCGAAGGTCAACTGTTGGCGCGGGTGCCCCGGCCCTGGCGGCGATCATGAAATCCGCCGTCACATCAATAAGCGCACCCAAAATACCGCCATGGGTCACGCGTGCCTTGGGGTTGGAAATCATCTCCTCCCTCCACGTCATACCAATTTCGATCTTTTCCTCATCGAGATTAACGATCTTAAGATCCATCCAGGCGTTAAAATGATTTGCAACGAGGCGTTCCTGGAGCTTTTCCAAGGAAACGACAATTTCGGCCATCTTATTCTCCTTTGCGGAATGCGCTTAACCCCCCTTATGGGGAAATAACGTCCAGTTTGATATACGTGCAGCGTTTAACCCCTAAAATTACTATAACTCAATGATTTATTTTGTTAATTTGATTTTAGCTTTTTACACCTAAATCACCAATATCCGACATCGCAAAACAAAGCCTCAGCATCTACCCAGTGGGAATTTTGCAGCACATTTACTGATGTGCTCAGCCACCATTAAATTCGCCACTACTGGACGGTCGGTGGTTTTGCTCCACAAGCTGTTCTTCCTCTAATAGCGCTTAGAAGCGGTGTTCTTTATCCAAATTAGCACACCGCTTCGTAAGAATACTTGCGTGAAATGCAAAGCGACACGATTATAGGGGCTAATTTGTAGAAGTTGGCATGTGTATATGAATCAGGCTATCCAAACGCAATCCCACCGGTTCTTCTTGGGAACCCGCGCGTTGCCTTGCCCATATATTCCGGGAAAGGTGGAGCGTAAAGTTGTAACCGATTTGGCAACACCCAATGCAACTGAAATTTATGAGAAGCTGTCACGAGCGGGATTCCGGCGCAGTCATGGTCTTGCCTATCGGCCAGCTTGTCCAGGATGCAACGCTTGTGTACCGGTGAGGATCTCAGTCGACGCATTACAATGGACTAAGACATTCCGCCGTGTTGTAAACCGAAACTGCGACTTAACTGTGCGCGATATGGCGGCCCATGCGACAATGGAACAATATCGCCTGTTCGCTCGTTATCAACG
>CAYZMI010000011.1:45943-47226 GCA_964479475.1 uncultured Rhodospirillaceae bacterium
AACTGCCGAAACGTCGGCGTTGCCATATGTCTATTTGGGTTATTGGATAGAAGAAAGTTCGAAGATGGCCTACAAAGCACGATTTCGCCCTCTCGAAGGCCTCGGTCCAAACGGCTGGAAATCGATCAACACGTAGTTCTCTGTTGAGGTCGAGATGGCGTTGCGCCACGTCCAGCGCACAGATAAGATTATCACTGTTAAATTTTAGCCGGACGTTCCGCTACAGGAGCTGAACACCGACTATCAATTCGACAAGCGGATCGAAGATAGGGGCAACAAATGACCAAAAAGACATCTTCAAAAATTTCCAACCCGCGTGAGAGAGTACAACGCCGTAGGTTTCTAAAAGGTGCAACCGGCGCCGCGGCTGCCACGGTAGCTGCATCTAGCTTTGCAGCACCCGCCATTTCCAAAGACCTAATTCAATGGCGGATGGTCACCACATGGCCGAAAAATTTTCCCGGCCTTGGCACCGGGGCAAATTTGCTAGGAAAGTTAATCACCGAAGGATCTGGTGGACGTTTGTCTGTCAAAGTCTTTGGCGCAAAGGAAATTGTGCCGGCCTTCGAAGCACTCGACGCAGTAGCCAGTGGCACTGTCGAGATGGGGCACGGTGCGCCCTATTACTGGAAAGGCAAGGTTGCCGCCGCCCAGTATCTCGCGTCCGTTCCCTTTGGCATGACTGCACAAGAACTCAACGCCTGGTACCAGTGGGGTAACGGCCAGAAATTCGCCGACCGCATATATAAAAAGATGGGCGCAAAATTTTTTCCGAGCGGCAATACGGGCGTCCAAATGGGTGGGTGGTTTAACAAGAAAATGAATAGCTTGGCCGATTACAAAGGCCTTAAGATGCGCATACCCGGTCTGGGCGGAGAGGTAGTCAAGGCGGCCGGGGGAAATGTCGTCAACCTACCAGGTGGCGAAATACCACCAGCACTGCAATCAGGTGCGCTGGACGCTACCGAATGGGTCGGGCCATATAATGATCTAGCTTTTGGTCTTTATAAAAGTGCTAAGTATTATTACTTCCCAGGCTGGCATGAACCCGCGACAGTCTTAGACAACTTCGTTAACATCAAAGCTTGGGAAAAACTTCCTGACGATTTGAAATCCGTGGTGACAGCCGCCAATGCGGCGGTGAACCAAATTGTGTTGAGCGAATTCACCGCACGGAACAACGCTGCATTACAAACGCTGGTTAACAAGCATAAGGTCCAGCTTCTAAAATTCCCCAATAATGTACTCAACGGTCTTGGCAAGCTTGCTGGTGAAGTCATGAA
>CAYZMI010000012.1:0-11828 GCA_964479475.1 uncultured Rhodospirillaceae bacterium
ACCCTTTGAAAGACCGTTTATTACGGCGCATGACCATTCTTGATGAGCATTCCGTATCCTGAAGCTAAAAAAACTACCTGCCATCAGGACCATCCTTAATCCCGTCAATAGTCAAGATTATTGTGTCCAACAGAATTCTCACAACCTTGACATATAGCTTCCACACGGCAAGCATGCCGACCGTGGAATAAAGCCGACAAAAACGGTTAAGGGTGGGGGAAATCAGGCGACGTGGAGAGCATTACAAAACCTGTGCTGGTGCTAATACGCCTGTTCCTCGGCCTTTTACTTATCGCCAGTGTGTTCCTAATTTGCGCAAACGCGACCGGACGATACGTATTTTTAGCGCCGATAATTTGGGCTGAAGAAATCCTGGGCTACGTTCTCGTGTGGACGGTTTATCTAGGCGCCGTTCTAGTCACTTGGGATGGCGGTCATTTGAAAATGGATTTGCTATCTAGAACTCTCCCCGGAATTTCTAGAACTTTGGTGAATGGTTTTTCGACCATCGTATTCATCCTCATTGGCGGGTTAATTGTTTATCAGTCATCGCAAGCAATTGGCGACTTGACCCACGTTAGCCAAGTGGCGGAAGTACCGATGAATGTGATGCATTCAATTGTGCCCGTTTCCTTTGTGCTTATTGCAATGTTTATCATAATCCGGTTCCGACAGTATCTGAGCGGCTCACTTGGAAACGACCAAGAGCAAATGGAAGCTCTGAGGCAGACAGCGTCTGCAGCCTCGACTGACGACAAGGACGAGGATTAAAACCCATGTCGATGTTCCTAGTTATGGGTGTATTGCCGATAATTCTTTTGGTGATGGGGTTTCCAATCTTCGTAATACTGATGGTTTCGTCAGTTATCTGCATCCTCTTTATCATGGATTTGCCGATCACTATGGTTCAGATCGAACTGGTTGGCAGCGTAGACAATTACAAATTGATAGCGGTGCCATTTTTTATTTTTGCCGGTGCCATCATGGCACAAGGAGGCATATCGCGGCGCCTCGTCGACTGGGTAATTTCTCTCATGGGTGCCATCCGCGGAAGTTTGGCATTAACAACGGTCGGCGCATGTACAATATTTGGGGCAATTTCCGGATCTAGTCCTGCTACCGTCGCCGCCATTGGCGGCATGCTTTTCCCGTCGCTGCGGGAAAAAGGTTATACAGAAAAGTTTGCTAGTGGCCTACTCGCTTCGTCTGGTGCCATAGCTGGCATTATTCCACCGTCAATCGCAATGATTTTATACGGTGCCGCAGCTGAAGAATCTGTCCGTCACCTATTTATCGCCGGCGTGCTTCCGGGACTTTTCATCGCCTTTGTTATGGGGGTCTACATTTATTTTTACGCGCGTAAGCGCAACATCCGGGAAGGCGAATCCTTTCAAATCTCTCGCGTAGGGCGCACGACCCGTGCTGGCGGTTGGGCGCTTGGTACACCCTTTATCATTTTAGGCGGCATTTATGCTGGAGTGTTTTCACCTACCGAAGCAGCTGGAATTGCGTGCTTGTACGCGGTTGTAGTCGCCATGATGATATACCGCGATTTAGACTTGCAGGGTTTATGGAAGGTTACTGTTGAATCGATCTATTTGACCGCACAGGTTCTAATTATCGTGGGCGCAGCGACCCTATTTTCCCGGCTTCTCACCATAGCCGGTGTACCCCAAGCAATGGTGGAATGGATACAAACGCTTGGTTTGCAACCTTGGATGGTCTTATTGATCATTAATTTACTGCTGCTCGCAGTGGGCTGCGTTCTTGATCCAGCCTCGGCTATTCTGGTGTTGGCACCAATACTGAAACCAGTGGTGCTGGCAGCTGGTGTCGATCCGGTCCATTTCGGCATCATTATGACTGTAAATGTTAGTATTGGTATGTTTACGCCTCCCTTCGGGCTCAACATATTCGTTACACAGGCGCTATTCCGCGTCCCATTATCCAGTCTTTACCCCGGTCTCGTTCCGTTTATCATCATAAATCTGCTGGCGCTTGGGGTCGTCACCTATTGGCCGGACCTTTCATTGGTCCTCGTCCGGCTGTTGGGCTAGGCAATATGAGGGGCAGCTATTCGCAATTTAGTATTAAGATCGAATAAGTCATAGATTCAACAGGAGAAAATTATGAAATTTAGAACATTAATTGTTACCGGAGCGGCTTTCACGGTACTCGCAGCGAGTGTGGCCAATGCCCAATTCAAAATGAATATTGGCATGGTTACAATCAACGATCCGCAGCACAATTTTACCAAACACTATGCTAAGCTCATCAATAAGCGCAGTGGCGGCAAAATCCAGGCCAAGGTCTTCCCAATGGGCCAATTAGGCAAAATACCGCGTCAGCTGGAAAATTTAAAAATTGGTGCACAGGCAGCTTTTGCCTCACCCCCTGGTTTCCTACAAGGTATGAATAAAGCCTTCCAGGCACCAGATGGGCCCGGGCTCTATAAAAATTATTGGCATGCGCATAATGCCTTTACTACTCCAAAATTCCGCACGCCTTTCCTCAATCTGGCTGAAAAACACGGGATTATAGGTGTTGCAATATATAACTATGGACCAACGTCCATCGCATCACTAAAGCCTATTCGCAAACTCAGTGATTTGAAGGGGCTAAAAGTCCGCGTGCTCGCCACAAAGATGGAAAGCAAGCTGGCCAGTGTGTTGGGCATGACCGGCGTTCCAATGCCCTATCTTGAGGTCCTGCCAGCCTTGCAACGTAAAACTATAGATGCCTGCCGAAGCTCTATCGTCGTGATGGGGGCCACAAAATTCTTCACCACGACAAAATACATCACCCTGATCGAATCCGGTATGATCCCAAGCGTACTTTTCATCAGCACCCGTTGGATGAAAAAGCTACCGAAGAGCCTGCAGGGCCTTGTCCGCAATACCGGCCGGGAAACTGAGACATGGGCTGCCCGCTTTGCCGCAAAAGCTAACAAGGAAGCTGAAGCTCTGTGGAAAAAGAATGGCGCCGAAGTCATCCGCTTATCCGCCGCAGATCAGGCAAAAGTAACTAAAAATCTTGCGCCATTGGGTGATGAATTTTTGGGCAAAAATTCTCAGACATCCAAAATGTACGGGATTCTGAAGGATGCCCTAGCCTCAGCGTCACACCAACCGAAATAAAATAAAGTCCGGCTTTAAGGCAGGGCTGGGAGTATACCCGGCCCTGTCGCCGTTTTAGGTTAAAGGGGAGGAGACGGCCATGAACAATGAAGAATCATATGATTACATTATCGTGGGTGCAGGGTCGGCGGGCTGTACACTCGCCAATCGTTTGAGCGAAGACCCCAATATAAGTGTGCTCGTTTTAGAAGCCGGCGGACCGGACCGCGATCCCCTAATCCATATTCCACTGGGTTGGGGCAAAATTTTTCTAAATCGGATGCACGATTGGGGCTATTTTACTGAACCAGAACCAGCCCTTGGCAATCGCGAAGTAGAATGTGCGCGAGGGAAGGTTATTGGAGGCTCCTCTTCAATCAACGCAATGGCCTATGTGCGCTGCCATCCCGCAGATTTCGACCGATGGGCTAATCAAGGCTGCGAAGGCTGGTCTTACGCCCACGCCCTTCCCTATTTTAAAAAGTCAGAAGATTGGCAAGGCGGTGAAACAGCAATTCGAGGCGCAGGGGGGCCGCTAACCACCACGAAAAATATTTTTCCCGACCCCTTGAAAGAAGCTTGGCTTGAGGCCGGCGCGGCAGCAGGTTATCCCGTCACCCAAGATTACAATACGGATAATGAAGGCTTTTGCGTCATGCAATCGACTATTCGACAAGGCCGCCGTTGCAGTGCAGCGGTCGCTTATTTACGCCCTGCCCGGTCACGTCCGAACCTCAAAATATCTGACCACTCGTTGGTGTCCCGCATCATCTTAGACAAAGGACGTGCAGTTTCTGTCGAGTATTCGAAACAAGGACAAATACATAAAGTACATACTAATCGTGAAATCATTCTCTCAGGTGGTGTTATAAACTCACCGCAATTGTTAATGCTGTCGGGGGTCGGGGATCCAGACCAATTGCAGCAACACGGTATTGACGTCAAATTGGCAGTGCCCGGCGTCGGAAAGAATTTGCAAGACCATATCGGTGTAGGGATCGAATTCCAGCGTACGGAAGACGGTCCTTTCGTAGATAAGTTGCGATATGACCGGATCTCCCTCGCGATGATACAAGCTTATGTTTTTGGGACAGGGTTTGGCACAGAAATGCCAGGTCCAATCATGGCATTCCTAAAATCAGAACCATCCTTAATACAACCAGATATCCAACTTTTAACGCGGTTCGTGCCGCCTGAAGCACTGCCGTGGTTTCCAGGAATTCGCAATAAACCAAAAGACGCGTTTATGTGTCGTCCCGCCGTTCTGCACCCCGAAAGCCGAGGTGAGATCAAGCTAAAATCTGCAAACCCCCAGGATACAGTCGCAATCCATCAGAATTTTCTCACGGAGGAAAAAGACTGGGAAACCTTGCGTGCCGGTTTCGACATGGTACGCGATGTCGCCCATCAAAAACCGTTGGATGCGTTTAGAGGACCCGAAATTCAGCCAGGACCTAACGTTCAGTCGCGTGCTGACATTGATGACTATATTAAGCGTACGGCGTGGACGGTCCACCACCCACTCGGTACCTGTAAAATGGGTCCAGACAGTGACGGCACTGCGGTAGTCGATCCGCAACTTCGGGTGCGGGGTGTAGATGGTCTACGAGTTGTAGATGGTTCGGTTCTCCCAGACATGCCTGGCGGAAACTGCAATGCGCCAATTATTATGATGGCAGAAAAAGCGTCTGACCTTATATTGGGCCACGATCCACTACCACCCGCCGAAATTGGGTAGCAGCGATCATCAAAGGAACAATAAGAACATTTTAAAAAATATGCATGGATTGGCGGGGTAGTAACCGGCACTATTATCTTCAGCTATAATTCCAGAAGTATCCTTATAGCAAATACGAGTGCTGTTACGTTTAAACTAAGTAACACCTTAAGTTGAGTCGCAGAGGGAAAAGTATTTGTTCTTACGAAATTCTTGGTATGTCGCGGCGTTCGAAAATGAGCTGGGTTCTCAACCGCTGGCGCGTACGCTACTGAATGAACCCATCGTGATATTTCGCACCGAAGATGGAACTCCGGTGGCTCTGGAGGACCGTTGTTGCCATCGGTCTTTGCCGTTGTCCATGGGTAAGGTTGTTGGTGACAACATCCAATGCGGTTATCACGGCCTGAAATTTAATGCATCGGGCACCTGCGTTCAGGTGCCCGGTCAGACCAATATACCACCGGGCGCCGTTGTTCGTTCCTACCCGTTGGTGGAGCGATGGAATTGGGTGTGGATTTGGATGGGTGAACCGTCAAAAGCCGATGAGGCGCTTATTCCCAATTGGTGGTGGGCCGATCACCCAGACTGGTCTTCAATCAAAGGCTGTAACGGCGCACCGCTATACGTTGCGTGTAATTATGAACTGATCACAGACAATCTTATGGATGTCTCCCATTTAAGCTATGTGCATTCTTCGTCGATCGGCAATGCTGCGGTTGCTGAAAATGCTCCTAAAACCGAACGATCGGAACGCCGAATAACTGCCTCACGTTGGGTCCCTGACCAACCGGCGGCACCATTTTATAAAAAAGCCGGAAAATTCGAACAAAATGTTGATCGTTGGCTGGTTACAATTACCGATCTTCCTTGTTTTACAGTGAATGATGCAGGTTGTGTCGATTTGGGCACTGATGCCCGCGAAGGTCATCGGTCAAATGGTGTCGAAATGCGAGTGCTCAACGCACCGACGCCGGAAACGGAAACCACTACCCACTATTTTTATCAGCATGCGCGTGGTTTTGAAGTTAACAACCAAGAATGGGACGAAATATACCGAACCCAGTTCACCGAAGTATTCCTTGAAGATAAGGTCATTTTGGAGGCACAACAATCTAGTTACGACCGCCAACCTGACGGTTTCCAAATCGACATTAATGACGACGCACCTTGTATCGCCGTGCGTAATGCGCTCCGTCAGTTAATAGCAAAAGAGCAATCTGCCCGGTCATTGGTTGCAGCCGAATAGCTGGAGCTAATTCTGGGATAGCATCTCAATCGACTGTGCCATAATTTGGTCAGAACAGTTCAAAATATTCTTTGTGTTCCCAGTCGGTCACTTCAGACAGAAATCGAGCAATCTCAGCCTCTTTAATTGCCAGAATGTAGTCGACAAACTGATCACCAAGCGTTTCTCGGAACAACGGGTCTTCACGTAGGGCGCCAACCGCCTCCATCAAGCTGCGCGGTAAGGCAGGTGCTTCGACATCATAGGGTGTCACAGAGGGCGCAGCGGGCTCAGCTCCCACCTCCAACCCATCCAATCCGGATATAATTTGTGAAGCCAGGTATAAATAAGGATTGGCTGTGGGTTCACCAATGCGATTTTCCACGCGCGACGCAGGATCTCCCGGCTGGCCTAACGCCCGAACCATAGCTCCACGATTGTCATACGACCATACCGCACGATCCGGTGCCAGGGTAAAGGGCCTAAGTCGTTTATAGCCATTAATTGTGGGAGTGGTAAAAACAGATGCAGCGCAAGCATGGCACAGTATACCAGCTACAAATTGCCGTCCGACCGGCGATAAAATTTCATCAACATTATTGGGCATAAAGGCGTTTGCGCCAGTGGTTACATCACGTAATGATTGATGCAAATGCCAACCCGATGAAAATACATTGGCGAGACCAGGTCGACACATGAAGGTGGCATGATAACCATTGCGCCGGCAAATCTGTTTTACAGCGTTACGAAACAAAACCATTGTATCAGCTGGATCAACACCGATGCCGGGGTGGAAAGTATATTCGAATTGGCTGGGGCCGAACTCCACCTCAATTGAGCGCAGCGGAAGATCAAGCTCCATTAAATTACGTCTCAGTATTTCATTGATTACTTCATGTTCGTCCGCACGAATTTCGGTCAAATACTGAAACCCATGAGCCAAGAGACTAACCTCGGGTGGATCAGCAGGTTGCCCAGCTTGTTCGGGTAGCATGTTGGGGTCGTCTAACTTAAATACGTGAAACTCAACTTCAAGACCTGTCATGAAGTCGTAGCCCGCCCTGGAAAGCCGCTTGACCTGCTGCTGCAATACGTGCCGAGTAGAAAATGGCACGGGCGTTCCGTCGGAAAAATAAATGTCGCACAAAACCCAGCCGGTTTTAGACACCCAGGGCAGCAAGCGAAAGGTGGTGGGGTCAGCGACCATAATAAAGTCGGCCCCGCCTGTCATTTCTCTCATGTCGAACCCACCGCCTGCGGCCCACACCGGATAAACGGTCCTGTGCGAAGTGTCCTTGGCAAGCAGTGTCGTAGTCATGCTAACACCATTCTCTAGCGCGTGAGCGACCCCGTCGGCCAGAATAGATTTACCACGTAAAATGCCGTGCTGATCGGCAAACGAGAAGCGCACAGCCTCAACGCCCTCTCCCCTAACCTTCTGGATCATCTCGGCTCCTGCCTCTACATGAAGCGGAGACCACAACCCATTTCGTTCCACAAAGCCCGGGGAGGCTACAGGCTCTTCATTGACCGACATGCGGCTTCACTTCCTCAGTCTTCACCCAAGGGGACCTTTCCCGACGACCCGCTTCAGCCCGTTTCCATTGAGTTCGCCAATCTTTATCCGCAGCAATAGTATCTATGGCACGGGGGGCCGACACATTTTCTAACGTGACAGGTAAGGTTTTATTCGCTTGCACGGCATCGATAGATTTGAGCAAGAGATGGCGATTGGCTGTGATCGCCTTGTCGGTGGTGCCTAAATTTTCTCTGGTTCGGTCGTGTATGGCACCTGGTGATTCTACCGCCCAATTGTCATGGACATTGATATCGCTACCCATGCCAGTGAATGTCTTGGTTACCTGTTCCTTGGGATCATAACCGTAATTATTCTCTTTTCCGCGGCGTGGCCGATAGCCGGGCACATCATAAAGTTCAAGCCGCTTTTCTCGCATTTTCGCTTTATCGGTTTCCAATTCGAACGTCGTAAATAACCCATACCAGTAACAAGTCACGTCATCGATTGGAACATGCCACTGGGTCAGAACCATGTCGGTGGTTAAAGGGATGGTAATCGCGTTTGGAAACACCAGGTTAGTAACACGCACATGGGTTCCACGATTACCAAGATCGCGCAAACTGATAATACGCAAACCATGATCAGCATTGTCGACATGGATCTCAGGCCGAATATGCTCTCGCAACAATTGTGTAAGAGTTATTTCCGCACCATCAGTGGTATCGCGAAACTGCTGGCCATATTCCATTTTCGGATCCGCATCATCGAAAAAACGATGTAAAAATGATGCGTGCGCCGGGTCAATCCCCACCTCTAATACCTGGAGCCAATTTGCTTCGATCAGGCCTTTAAATGCGAAACTATACTTATGGGGCGCGGTGAAGCAGTCAAATCCAGGCAAGGGTGGGGCTTCCCCCAAACCCATCCACGCGAAGATTGCTCCGTTTCGTTCTAGACAGGGATATGAGGTTAGTTGGATCTTTGTATGAAAATTGCTGTCTTCGGGTTCAGCAGGCTGTTCAAGGCATAAGCCTTGTCCATTGAACAGCCAACCGTGGAACGGACAGCGCAAGCCACCGTCTTCTAAACGTCCGTACGAGAGATCTGCACCACGATGTGGACAGCGCCGTCCAATAAGTGCATAGCCATTATTTTCCTCTCGGTACAAAACTAGGTCCTCACCCAAGACCTTAACCGCAACAGCGGGACGCTCACCGTGGAGTTCTTCAGTCAAGGCCACAGGCTGCCAATATTGGCGCAACAACGCACCAGCAGGTGTTCCCAGACCAGTTAACGTCACACGTTGGTTTTGTTGATCAGTCAGCATAAAGTAAATTTACCCGATCAAAACATTTGAAGCACTGGCTTTAAAGCTCACCTGCCACCAAATGTATACAAATCAACCCTCATAGGGTGATTTGACGCGACCTGAAATCTCTGGACTATCAACAGGGTAGCGATACGCGCGGAATAGCGAATTACCTGTGCCCCCCCGTTCCAAGCCGAACCAATTATACCCACCAAAAAACGGGGATACGTACTCCCATACAATTTCCTGATCAGGCGTAACTTCGAATACACGACCCATCTGGCCCTCGCAGATGAGCGTATTACCAGACCAAAGGCGTTGCGCGCCGGAAATATTCGGACTGAAAAAGGTCCAAGTGGGTTGACCACGGTAATCCCAAACCTCCTCGCCAGTTTTGGGATTCAGCTCGATGACGCGTGAGAAAGGATTCAACGGCGTATAAATACCGTTGGCAAAAAATAGAAGATTGCCGTTGTCCAGCATTTGCACATCATGGGTCGTACCCCACTGGACATCTTTCTTCATCCAACTGAATTTTTTTGTCTGGCGGTCTATTATTGCAAGCGTGTGAGTACGCCGAAAGCTTATCAACACATCGCCATTTTCCAATGGAAAACAAGCATTGGCGTGGGCAAATTCTTCTCGGTCACATACTTCTATAAGCGGGTGAGCCTCTATGTCCTCATCAAGATGAAAATGCCATTCCCAGACGGTTTCACCAGCCGGATTTACCTCACGGATATAATCGCCATAGACGACCCCGTCCCGCTCGCTTTCAGGAATACCACCAATCACGCGGGTTGCCGCATCATCAGGTAGCGGCTCCCAGCCGATATAAATGGTGTTGCCGTTAGTGCGTCGGCGGAAATCGTGATGTTGGGCGTGATCTTCATATTCCCAAACTATATTGCCTTCCCAATCATACTCACGCATCAATCCGCCCTTACCGCGCCGCAAAGGTGGACCTTCAGTTGTACGCCCAGACCAAAGTAGGTTTCCATTTGGAAGCAAATAGGAGTAGTTACCTGGTGTTAGGGGGAATTCCCATTGATGCAGTATCTCACCCCGCATTCCCACAATATATGCTTCCTTGCCTACGAGTGGCGTAATCAAGTTATATCCGAAAGTAGCCGCCGCTTCCTTGTGGAGCAGTACGCCGGTGTCGCGATGTCGCATAGTTTTCCCCTTCGTTCTTCTTGCTTAATGTTATGATAACCGAAACATAAAAGTAACCGGAGCCCGCCTAATGACCAAAAATTTACCTTACGCCTTGCCGCCAGATCCCAATACCCGTGCGCCGATTTGGGAATTACCTCATGGCGCTTGCGATACCCATTTCCACATATTTGGACCGCCAGATAAATTTCCATATTCCGATGCCCGACGCTATACGCCTCCGGGCAGTCCTTTGGAAAACTATTTAAAAGTACAGGAAATAACCGGCCTCTCACGTGGGATCGCTGTACAACCCACGGCACACGGAATGGATAATTCGGCGATCCTGGAAGCCGTAGGTCGATCGAAAGGAACTATGCGTGCCGTAATTCGCTTTAATGATGACACCACCGATACCGAACTTGACCAGTACCATGCTGCTGGCGCGCGCGGCGCTAGGTTCTCTTTAATGTCAGATCGGCCGGGCAGTATAGAAACTTTGTCCGCGGCCCTTCCCAGAATTGAACGTCTGGGATGGTCACTGGTACTTCATGTAGAACC
This sequence comes from uncultured Rhodospirillaceae bacterium, assembly GCA_964479475.1. Classification (GTDB taxonomy): domain Bacteria; phylum Pseudomonadota; class Alphaproteobacteria; order MPNO01; family UBA2964; genus JAQBTY01. Next base: position 10,606 of record CAYZMI010000012.1, read on the forward strand.
TAACCATTTTGTTGATAACCAGGAATTTATTCGCAACATTCGCGTTCCGACAGTTGTGGATCACATGGCACGCTGCAAGCCAGAAGATGAAGGAATGAACCACCCGGCGTTTAATTTGTTGCTCGATTTACTAAAAGACGATCGATTTTGGGTTAAAATCGCTAGTGTTGATAAAATATCGGCGTTTAAGAGCGCTTTAGTGCCCGACTACCTGCCCTATTCCGATACCATACCTATGGGCCAAGCGGTAATCGGGGCTGCACCGGATCGCGTCATATGGGGAAGTGACTGGCCACATGGTAATATTTTCGAACCGGGATGTATCCCCAATGACGGGGACTTATTAAATGTATTGGGCGCTATGGCACCTGACAAATCTCTACGCCATAAAATTTTGGTTGAAAATCCAACACGGCTCTATTTCAGTTAGATGTCCTGGCTGTGTCGAGACTGCTTAACGACAGGTTTCGACGAATACACCCATGAACCCTGCCCGAATTGTCGATCTACACGCGTTATATCGCATACTGAACTTTCAGACCTCACGATTGCTCACATTGATTGCGATGCCTTCTATGCGACCATCGAAAAACGTGACCACCCTAGCATAAGAAATAAGCCAGTCCTGGTAGGAGGTCAGGGTTCGCGTGGCGTTATTATGGCCGCCTGTTATGTGGCTCGCCAATTTGGCTGTCGTTCCGCCATGCCAATGTTTAAAGCCCGCAAGCTGTGCCCAGATGCAATTGTAATTCGGCCCAACATGTCAAAATATTCAGACGTGGGACGTGATGTCCTTAGGCTCATGCGGGAGACCACCCCGTTGGTAGAACCAATTTCGATAGATGAAGCGTTTCTTGATTTATCAGGCACCGAAAAGCTCCATAAAGGTAGCGCCGCACGCACCCTCGCGGCCTTAGCGCAGCGAATCGAAACCAAAATCAAAATTACTGTCACCGTTGGGCTGAGCCATAACAAATTCCTCGCCAAATTAGCTTCAGGCTTAAACAAACCACGCGGATTTTCGGTTATCGGGGAACGGGAAACGTTAAGTTATTTAACCAATCTCCCCGTTAACAAATTGTGGGGGGTCGGCAAGGCTTTACAAGGCAAACTCCAGGGTGACGGATTTATGGAAATAGGCGATCTACGCACCTGTTCAGAAGAATTTCTCATCAGACGCTACGGATCGATAGGACGTCGTCTCTATCAGTTTTCGAGAGGTC
>CAYZMI010000012.1:11928-22660 GCA_964479475.1 uncultured Rhodospirillaceae bacterium
CGCTATGGCCGTGGATATCTAAACCGCAAAGCACAGCCCAAAACGGAGGTGTTTTGGCAGGGGCCTTCAATAGGCTTTGATTGGGGGGCAAATGTATCGAAGGTATTCACGCTAGTATATAAGCTCAACAATACCAATGATATGTTCCGACGTTATCCCGGTATAGACGGCAGTCTTTACGTTGTCGCCGGTATTAGTTTGAATTATCAGCAAGCAGATGAGACCATACTCGCGCCCATCCGGACTGGTGTGGGACTACGTGCCGGCGCAAATATCGGTTACCTTCATTACAATCAGGAACACAGCTGGCTACCCTTTTAAGGGTCTCGATACTCCGGTTAACAACAGTTTGCCGTTAGCCCTCCATCGACCAAAATTTCCGCAGCGGTGACATAACGCGCCTCCTCACTTGCCAGATAGAGAGCCGCATAGGCGACATCCCAAGCTTCTCCCATTCGTCCAAGAGGAACTGATTGGGCCCGTTGCCTGTAAACACTTTCCACGTCCTCCGCGCTTGTCCGTTCAGATTGGCGAACTGCAGTCATCGGCGTCTTTATTTTGCCAGGAATAACACAGTTGGAGCGAATATTTTGCCGCGCATACTCAAGCGCGACACCGTGCGAAAATTGAAGCAAACCTGCCTTGCCAGTCTGATAAGAAATCATCGGGTGCTCAGGAACACTGATACCGGCAGTAGACGCGGTATTTATGAACACCCCACCACCCTGACGGCACATGATTGGAATTATAGTTTTGCATGCTAAGAAAGCTGGTTTTACATTTAGGGAAATGTTGGCGTCCCAAGCTGATTCATCTAGGGTAACGGGGCCGTCATGGCCTGCCGCGCCACCAACATTGTTGTGTACGACATCAATCCGTCCAAACACCTCAAGACAGGTTTGTGCTATACGCTGAACGTCGACTGCAGAAAGCGCATCCGCTTCAATAGCGAAACAGTCGCCGCGCTCGTCTTCTATTATCGACCTCGTCTCATTTGCCGCATCTAGATTACGATCCACTGCCAGAACTTTGGCCCCTTCACGAGCAAATAACACTGCAGAGGCTTTGCCATTACCCCAACCAGGTCCGAGAGAACCGGCCCCCACCACGATAGCCACCTTTCCGGCAAGCCGTTTGTCTTTCCGTGGAAGTGACCTTTCGTCGGCATCAGCTACATTAATTGGAGGCGGTACTTTAGTGGGGTCACGCCATTCAAGTGGCCGGCCTGCAGTTATCCCGCCGTCCACAGTAAATTCGGTGGCTGTAACATATTTGGATTCATCAGAGGCGAGATATACCGCTGCCCAGGCCACATCCCATGCATCTCCCATGAAACCCATGGGCACCATGCGTCCCCGCTCCGCGAGTGCAGCTGCACGCGCATTTTCATTTGGATAATTTTTGTATATTCGGTCTAGTACTAACGGTGTTTTCATCAAACCAGGCAAAATGCAATTAGACCGTATTCCGCGCGCCGCCCATTGGGCTGCAACGGAGCGCGACAATTGGATCATTGCAGCTTTTCCGGCCTGATAACCGACTAGGCTACGTTCCACGTTTCGGATCCCAGCAATGGATGCGATATTTACTACCGCGCCACCACCGCCAGCGGCAATGATGGGAAGAGCGTGTTTACAGGTCAGAAACGCGCTTGAGACGTTGAGCGCCATGTTGCGTTCCCATACTTCTTCCGGCATCTCCACAGGATCACCGGGCACAGCCGCCCCAACATTGTTATGGAGCACATCCATACCCCCAAATGCGCTACAGCAAGCGTTGACTGCGGCCTTTACTTCGCTACTGTCAGTGGCATCGGCCACAAAACTCTCAGCCTCGCCCCCTGCTGTACGGATGATATTCCTCGTCTCTGTGGCGGCATCTTCTGAAATATCAACGGCAAATACACGCGCGCCTTCGCGTGCAAATAACACCGATACCGCCCTACCGTTGCTCCACCCTTCACCACGCGACCCCGCCCCCATAACGAATATGGTTTTATCCTGCAGCCTACCTGTCATTCTAAATTACTCCCCTTCACGCTAGCGAGCGGAAGACTATGCTGCCATGGGCGGTAAAAACAATGCATCTGATGCCCTGTTTCACTTTAGGCGAGTTTGCGCCATTTAACTGGCACGGATAGAATGGAAATATCTGCAAATTCTTTCAATATGAGCACTCCCAATGGATTTGAAGGCCCACATCCGCGGTATTCCCGATTTTCCGAAGCCGGGCATCCTTTTTTACGACATTTCCACTTTGTTGCGAGATGCGGAAGCCTGGAAATTTGCCATTGATCAACTTACTGACCGAATTGCGAAATACCGACCTGACATTATATTTGGCATAGAATCACGAGGCTTTTTGGTCGCCACACCGCTTGCCTACAAACTAGATTGTGGCAGCGCGATGGTTCGCAAAAAAGAGAAATTGCCGGGAGAAACTATCGCCCATACCTACACGCTCGAATATGGCACCGATACTATAGAAATTCAGGCAGATGCAGCCTCTCCAGGACAACGAATTGTTGTCGTTGACGACCTACTTGCCACTGGCGGCACCATGTCTGCGGCAATTGAGCTACTCAGAGGCCTCAAAATTGATGTTTGCGCTGCTGCTTGTATTGTCGAACTCGACTTTCTAAATGGACGATCTCTTCTCGATGTAGAATTTGAAGCCTTGGTTAATTATTCCTCATAGATCGCAGCCAAATATTCGATAATGCAATTACAAGGATGCCTTATCCGCGCCCACCAGGCGGGATAGCGGCATGTTCAGAGCCGGCCAAACAGAAGCGCCCGAGTTTGTCCTGCCACAATTCGCCCGTCTCGTGCAGCGTTCCTAACGCCCGTGCAACTGCCTGAAAACCGTCGTCCGCAAAGGTTTCCGCTAAAGAGGCAAAATACATGGGCTCGTGGTCAATTGCAGCGCGCACTTTTGGTACCAAAGCCGAGATTGCATCGTCAGATATGTTAGGAATTGGATCTTGTTTCTCCCCACCCTCTCCCAAAAAGTCTTCTAACCGAACTTGATCCGCATATGCGTAAGCAATTCGCTCAAACCTCTCGCGGGGCACATCGTCGCCAATTGTCGCATCAATTCCCATTTTTGCCGTCGTTGGAATGTGACCAGGCACGATAACTAGGCTGGGATCCAGTGGTTTCGAGCGCGCGCCTGAAACGATTAGTACATCCTTGTCGGCCTGAACACGCGTGGCGACGGCCCATTCCACGTCGACACCATCGAAAACATCTATGTCCTCATCAACTACCACCACATGCTTCATATCGGCGACTGACAGTGCTGCCATCATCGCATTCTTGGCATCGCCGGGCAGGGGTTTAATTGCAATTACCGCGTGCCAATGACAACAACCGCCAGGAGTAATATTGACGGCAGTAGTTTGAACTCCCGCTTCATGCAGAGCTCGCCTTACCGCTGCCTCGTAGATCGGACCACTTGGCCATATATTCTCCCATGGCATATGCAACGCGTAGTAAGAAGCTTGCTTACGCATTGATATAGCATTGATCCTTACATGCGGATTCCAATGTAGTCCCCCCATCAGGCGCGTAAATTCACCGAACCTCCCTTCGGGCTTGGTCCAGCCTGTAGGAAGTATTTCAGCTTCGAGAACAATCTCAGCATCGGCGATACATGGCGTCGGTATTGTCTTACAAGGCGTTAAATTGACAGGTTCTCCGCGCATTCCACCAGACATGGCAATTTCACTCACTCCGGGTGCGGCTTTAAAACAACCTGTAATGAGCTCAGCCGGATGCGTACCGATGTTTACCGAAATGGGCAGCGGTTCGTTCTTTTCATAAGCCTTTTCCGCTAGTTTTCGTAAATTATTGGGTGTCACGATGTCGATACCTGTGGTGTTACGATCCTTCACCAACAGTCGGTATACACCAGCATTCAGCCCAAACTCTGGATCCTCCGCAAGCGTAATGCCAGCGGTAATCATAGGGCCACCATCGCGCACCGAAAATAGTGGCACCGGGAAGTTATATAGATCGACCTCTGATCCCTCTATGAGGATTTCACGAACCGGACCAGTATTTACCATCGCGGGCTCAATTGGCCGATCTATACCCTGACGCAGGCGCCCTTCAATTTCACCGAATTTGCACCCCATTGCTATGGCAAGCCGTTCGCGGCTATTGGTCAGACCAGAAATGACAGGCATTTCATAGCCTATGACGTTAGAGAACATCAGGGCAGTATCGGATTGGTCAACCAATGCAGCAATATGGCGGATATCGACCGGCTTAGTGACCTCACGAATTTGGCCGGCAGCTCGTAAATCTTCAACGAACTCCCTAAAATTAGTCGACATATTATTATTCCTGATAAATCAATTTTGGAGTGCCGGAACCTATCACCGCCCCCCAAATGCGGCAAGGAAGGGTTAGAGTTTCCGAGTTACTTGCGACTTAGAGACAACATGGATAGTTGTTAAACAAAATTTAATGAGACTTCTTTTATGGGTCATATTTTTGTTTCTATTTGGTTGATTTTCCAAGCAATCCCGTCATTAGCAGGTGAATTTCAAATGGGCGAGGCTTCAATGGAAGTCAACGGCATAAAACTTTCAGTATTTACCTTTCATCCTAACAATTGTAGTGCCCGCGGGTTGGTATTCACCTTTCATGGCCAAAAAAGGAATGCCGATAAATACCGGGACCACGCGCAGCAATTTGCAGAAAGATTTTGCCTGATCGTTTATGCACCGAAATTCGACCTTGATCGTTTTAAAAGTTGGCGCTACCAGCGGGGTGGTATTGTTCACAAAGGCAAAGTCCAACCGCAGAGCAAGTGGACAACATCGCTTATCCAGCCACTTATCGACTGGGCCCGCCGGAGGGAAGGTATGGCTCATAAACCATATTTTTTATATGGGCATTCTGCTGGCGGTCAATTTCTGTCGCGCATTGCAGCCTATACACCTCTACAGGATGCACAGCGCTTCGTGATTGCCAACCCGTCAAGTCATGTATGGCCATCTTTGAACGAAGATGCTCCCTATGGAATGGGAGGCCTGTATAGTAAAGACAAAGCCAATGACCAACTTAGGAATTATTTAAAACAACCCATAACGATCTTTCTTGGTCTGGACGATACGGGATCGCAAAGCTTGAGCGGGAAGAAAGCAGCAATGCGGCAAGGCGAACACCGCTTGGCGCGTGGGAAAAATGCATTTGCCCTTGGGGAAGCAATGGCACAGCAAAATGCCTGGACGTTCAACTGGACTATAATCAAGGTGCCTGGCGCAGGTCATTCCTCGCGAGAAATGCTGAATTCCCCTCAAGCGAGAACAACATTTGAAATTGAGCCACAAACCAAGTAATGCTGGGTTCGTATATGCCGAAGAAGGCTTAAATTTCTCTATTCAGCGAGAATGGCGTCGGAAATTTTTTCGGCACACATGATTGTGGGTATATTCGTGTTCGCGCGCGGCACACACGGAAACACGGATGCGTCACAGACGCGTAAACCGTCAACACCGTATACATGACCTTGCGGACTTGTGACAGCTAAAGGATCGTCGGTGCGTCCCATTCGACAAGTTCCTGACGGGTGCCAACACCCGGTAGTACCGTCGCGGACATACTCTTCCATCTGTTCCTCATCTTCGAGGATATTCTTCAAAGTCACACCCTGCGTTATAAAATGATGAATAGCCGCACGCCGGATGGCCGACGGGCAATCCATTATTTTACCGAGAATTGTCGTTAAAATTTTGTTCTTAGTTGTCACCTTACCGATCCGCCTGACCGCTTCGGAATAGCATGACGGAAATGGGTCCCGCGCAACGGCAGCCAACACCGGATCTGTATAAACCTTGGCCATACGACGTACCCCGTCCTTCATACGCTCTAAATCGCGGCGGTCGGATAGCATTTCAAACGATACATCCGGTTCATCTCTAAAATCGGCGGACGACATGGCGACCAGTCCACGAGAATAAGGTTTATTACACCACATCAAAAAAGAGCCAAGACGCAATCCCACGGCGTGCCATGAAGATTGCGCCGTCACTGACGCGTACATATCCTGAGCGCCGCAGCCTTCTATGCCGGAGCTGTAACGAAACGCCACATGGGCATGACGCCTATGTGATTCATACTGCCGTGCTTCGCGCGTCAAATATGATGAAACAGCAAGGGTCGGATGTTCATTAAGGTTCGCTCCCACTCCAGCTCTATCAGCGACCACATCTACGCCGTGTTCACGCAAATGAGCAGCACGTCCGACACCAGAACGCATCAAAAGTGTGGGGGTATGAAGTGCACCGGTGGAGACAATAATCTCACGGCCTGAAAGGGTTTCGGATTGCCCGCCGCGATTTATTTGCGCACCGATTGCCCGCGTGCCCTCAAACAAAATTTTCTCGACCTGGGTCTCGGAACGAATTTCCAAATTCGACCGTTTACGTACTTCGGCGTTCAAATAGCCCATAGCGGCAGACAAGCGATGATCATCGGGATGGTTGGAGATAGCACACGGAAACCAGCCATCCTTGTAATCGCCGTTTTGGTCTTCGAGCGGCGGTAAGCCGTAATTGGTTAAGGCCTCGGCCACGGCATGCGAGAATTTGGTCCAGCGGTCCTCCCCTTCACGCCGGATGACGATGGGGCCCTCAGAACCATGAAAATCACTATCGAAATCCTGATCCGATTCAAGCTTCTTGAAATAGGGTAGGACCTCATTCCAACTCCAACCGTCAGCGCCAAGCTCGGCCCATTCTTCGTAATCCTCAGGGGAGCCGCGGTTGGCCATCTGTGCATTAATACTAGATCCGCCGCCAATGACGCGAGCCTGTTCCATATAACGCAGCGGCGCACGCTGAGGGCTATTGCCTCGATCAGTATGCCGTACTTTCAGATTGTTCCAGTGATAAGCGGTGTTGAAAGCAGCCGCCATTGGATAGGACGACCGAATATCTGCTGGTTCCTCGCCGGGCAAAAAATCGCGGCCAGCTTCGATCAGTAGAACATTATTCCGGGGGTTTTCTGACAGCCGGTTCGCCAATACACACCCAGCTGATCCGCCACCTAATATTAGATAATCGTATGTCATATCGGTGCGAAGATGCCAGAAGGTAAAGCTTGGCGCAAATTATGGGTTAGGATTTGGGTCTACTTGGCCTCGTACAAATAAATATCCCAGCTGGGATAAGACATGCAGCGACGATCGTAGGCAGCACCCAATTCTGCGCCATGCCAAATGTGACCCACAGAAAACTTACCGCCATTGTTGCAATAGCACAAAATTTTGCACGCAAGGATATGGCGCCGTGCTCGTGCCATGCGCGTAGTGGAGGACCCAACCTAGGGTGCGTGTAGAGCCAATCATGAAAGCGTTCGGAACTCTTTGAAAATGCCCAAAGCGCAACAAGTAAAAAGGGTACGGTAGGAAGCCCCGGCACAAAAATGCCAACAAAACCGAAGGCCACCATTACCCACCCAATAACGATCAAAACTGGACGGCTCAACATGTGCGTCTAACAGTCACCCAATACGACACTCACTCCATCTCACCGGTTTGTGAATGGTCCCCACTTGTCTCAAATTACGTAACAAATTGTTTGCTGTTAAGGCAAAGAACGACAAGGTTCCCTAAATATGTAGCCCAAAATTTAGTGTATTCCCAATGATATTACTTTGTGGGTGTAGCTATGCCACCAAGGTTTGGTGCATTGCGTATAATTTGGAATAAATTTAACTTTTTTTTGCTGGAATAAGAACCGTTACAATAGCGAAAAGCGCAAAGCTAGCGGACAAATAAAATACGCCATTGCCGTAGTCGTTATCCATCAACCAACCGTAAATTACAGGAGTCGTTCCTAACCCCACCGTGTAACCCACGGTGACAAAGGCAAATGCAGTACCAACACTGCCTTCGGGCGCGATCCGTCGAACTAAAATATCGCGCGAAGCGTTGTAAAGACCACGCATAAAACCGGCTACAATCATGCCAACAAAGACCAGCCATAGTGGTAGTATGCCGGTAGCAATAATACATAGCGCCAGCGCCATAATTAAAAAACACCCCACCAAGACTATAACTTCGCGATGAGTCTTGTCGGCAAGCCAGCCACCCGGGAGCGATCCAAAAATTGCAGCTATGAGAAACACTGTCAGAATAGTCCCGGACAAATCCTGGCTCATGGCGTAGATTCCCGGCAACGCTACGACGGAAAATCCCGTCATGCCAGCGCCTGACGCCGATGTACACACATAAAATAGAAAAAACAGGATCATTGGGCGTGACAACATAATGCGCCAATCAGCGCGCTTAATTTGTTGCCCTTTTTCTGAACTATGTTTATGGCGGGTAAGAGCCTCAAGCTCCCTCAATTCACCGCCAAATATAATTATAACTAGCGCCATGATGACGCCCACCGCGCCGACGCTTATTAACGCTGCCTGCCAACTAAGTAGCGCCTCCAGTGCACGCATTACCGTTGGTGCCATTGCATAACCGACGGAACCGGTGAAAACGTGGACCGAGAAAGCACGACCGTGAAATGATTCGCGAACATTGCTCGATAGGATTGTGAAATTGGCGGGATGAAATACCGAATTAGCCACGCCACCAAAAAAAAATGCACCCAGCAAAACCCAATAAGAAATACCCACACCCGCCAACATAACTGCCGCACCATGCAACAACAGTCCCGCCACTAAAACGGGTTTGCCACCAATCTTATCGACCACCATTCCGATAGGTATTTGGGTAACGGCGGTCGCCACAAAATAGGTCGACAGTACAAATCCCAATTGAGCATAACTGACGTTCATTGTGGCGATTACCGCTCCGAACAGCGGAGGTAAAACAATTTGGTAGAAATGGCTGACTAGGTGACCACCCCCGACGAGCCAAATTGCTAGGTGTTCCCGACGTGCCAGGGTGGTGGGGATGCTAGCCACGGGTAATTCCTAAATTTTCTCCCGTTGCGGAGAGCCACTATTAAACAGCACGGTACTGAGCGCTAAAAGCGAAAAGGCAGCGGAAGCAAAAAAGATAAATTCAGGCGGGTGATGGTCGAGAATCCAACCATAAATTGGACCGGCTAGCGCCTGGCCGGCAACAAATCCTGTGCTGACGAAGCCGAATACGGTTCCAACGGGGATGTCCCCAGCAATATGACGCACTGCAACATCACGCGATGCGGTGACCATACCGCGCATTGCCCCCCCTATAATTAGCAGACAAACGACCGCCCAGAACGGCAACAGGTTCGTACCAATAATAAATATCGCCAACGCCGCAGTGCCAAACCCAATCATTAACACAGCATCGTAACGATCTAATCTATCCGCCAGTATTCCCCCAGGTAAAACCAGCGACAAGGTAGCTATTTGATAGGCGGTGAGCCCAATTACTGCAACGGCATGGGGAAATCCATACATCCCTTGAAACGCAGCAACGGAAAATTGGGTGAGGCCAAAACTACCTAACGAGGTACCCATAAAAAACATAAAAAACAAAAGCACTGGCTTCGAAGTAAGTAGATCGCGCAACCGCTCAACGACGGGCGTCTTTTTCTGTACCTCGTTGCCTTCAGTAATTTTGTCACGAAACAGAAACAAGGCCAAAGACATGACTATTCCTACCGCACCGATTACCATCAGCGCTCCACGCCACCCGATAAAGGGTTCAAGCGCAATTGAAATTATAGGCCCTAAAAGAAATCCGAGATGACCAACAAAATTATGGATCGAGTAGGCGCCACCCAACCGCTCTTCCGATATGGATGAGGAAATCAACGAATAGTCCGCGGGATGAAATACCGAATTGCCAACACCTGCAATTGTCATAGCCATTATGAGACCGAAAAAATCTGTAACCACCCAGCCCATTAAAAAGATGGCCACCGCATTGATCAGCAGCCCACAAACCAAAACCGATCGTCCGCCGATCCGTTCGACCAGAAGACCCATAGGGGTTTGTAAAATTCCTGTGGTAACCGCATAAGCAGCGAATGCGGTTCCCCACTGAAGGGAAGAAATTTGAAGCTCAGTGGTGATGGGGATTAGCAGCGGTGCTAGTGCTAGGTAATAAAGATGGCTCAGCATATGAGCGAAAGCAATCAGGCCAATGGCCTGTGCCTCACCCCTTGGGAATGATAGAACACTAGACATTGCTTCTACGCAGACTGGCTTTCGTACTAGGGTTAAACAAGACGGTACCGAGAACCAGAACAGAAAATGCGGCCGACGCAAAGAAGACTACCTGCGGCGGATAAATGTCAAATAGCCAGCCATAGAGAGGTCCTCCACAAGCTTGGCCAACAAGCGCGCCGGTGCTGACAAAGCCGAACACAGTGCCTACCTCCACTTCCTTAGAAATATTCCTCACAGCGACGTTTCTCGTCGCATTCACTGCACCGCGCACAGCACCACAAAGTGCAAGGAATCCAACAGCCAGCCAATAGGGCAACCATTCGGTGCCAGCGAGAAATACTGCAATGGCAGCGACACCGTATCCAGTTACAAGGACAGCATCATATCTATCGGTGCGATCTGCCAGCAAACCACCGGGCAAAATTAATAATAAGGTGCCCGCCTGGTAGGCAGTAAGCGCAATCACAGCCGTTGATGGGCTGATGCCGTACATTTGTTCAAATGCGGCGATTGAAAACTGATTTACCCCAAAATTCGACATAGCGGAGGCAACATAGAAGACGAAGAACAAAAGAACAGGACGTGATGTTAAAAGGTTG
>CAYZMI010000012.1:22760-37997 GCA_964479475.1 uncultured Rhodospirillaceae bacterium
AGCGAATAATCGGCCGGGTGAAATACGGAGTTTCCAATCCCTGCAACCACCATAAATAACAACAATTCCCAATAGCCCGTAGCCAGCCAACCGATGCAAAAAAATGCGCTCGAAAAAACCAATAAACCAACAATGAGTACGCGACGCCCGCCTATTCGCTCAACTAACAGCCCCATGGGGGTTTGCAGGATGCCGGTGGTAACTGCGAATACAGCAATAGCCGTGCCCCATTCGAGAGTTGTCAGTTGGAGTGCGGCTGTTATGGGAGATAGAAGCGGCGGCAACGCCAGGGGATATAGATGGCTCAACATGTGAGCAAATCCAATCAGGCTGACCGCCTGCACTTCCCGTCGAGGAAAATCGATGACTACCGACATCAGGTTTTACCGAGATCAATTCGGCTATGAAGAATGACGGCGCCAATTGCACCAAGAGACATAATGGCGGAGAACCAAAATACCATGTCCGGCCGGCCTAAATCGATCAACCATCCGTAGAATGGCAATGCCACCGCTCCACCAAATAGGAATCCAGTAGATACAAACGCGAATACCGTTCCGACACTGTGAGGCGCCGCGGAATGCCGAACATTGACATCGCGGGCAGCAGTAACCAGGCCACGCATTCCACCGCTGATAGCTAATACGACAATCACGAGCCAGAACGGCAACCAATGGAAACCGGCCAACGCGACCAAAACCGCCGATATTCCCAGGCAAACAATCATGACCCGGTGATGATGCTTTGTCCGGTCAGCCAAAATTCCTCCGGGTAGCGTCAATGCAAGCGAACCACCTTGATAGAAAGTAAGGGCCAACGCCGCGGCGACTAGTGGAATTCCGTACATAGTATTCAAAGATGCAACGGAGAAATGAACAACCCCCGCATTGGCAGCAGACGAGAAAATATAGAATAAGAATAGCAACAAAAGTGGCCGTGACGTTAATAGCGCCCGCCATGGCGGCGGCGGGCTCTTTCTTTTAGTTGCGCCGCCTTCTCCGATAAATTTACCAAATACGGCTAGAACCAGTGCCAAAATAATACCGACAACGCCCAATAGCATGATAGCGCTGCGCCAGGGTACATCGAATTGAATAAAAAGAGCCATAACCAGCGGGCCCACCACCATACCCGACGACCCACCAAACGAATGCAAAGAAAAAGCCTTGCCCAGGCGGCCTTCCTCAACTGAGACGGAGATGATGGAATAATCGGCTGGATGAAACACGCTATTGCCAAGTCCAGCTAAAGCCATAAGAGCGATGAAATGCCAGAGCTCGGTTGCAAAACCTATGGTACCCATACCACCAGCCAAAACGAACAGACCACCCACAAGAACTTTCCGGCCACCAATTTTATCGACCACATAGCCCATTGGCGTCTGCAGTATGCCGGTACAAACTACATACACGGCAATGCCCCAACTGATATCTGCCAAACTGGAATAGAGCGCTGGCGCAACCAATATGTAAATAGGCGCTAGTGCGGTCAGATAAAAATGGCTGAGAAAATGTGCGACGCTGATCAGGCCAATGATCTGAATTTCGCGAGGCGGAAAACTAACGACTGATGACATTCAGGTAAGACTCCGGCCGAAAGCTTGCGGCCACACAAGTAGGATTCGTATTCTATTGAGGGTATCGTTCGGACGCAAATTTGCCGGTGCGAAGGGGATATGGATTCGGTAAAGTGATGATACTAACCGCACCAACCAACTAATGTGAGGAGCACAGGTTTAATGAAGCTCGACTGTTACACCCATATTTTCCCCGTGGATTTTTTTCATCGCATGGAGGAAGTCGTCGAAAATAAGGCACCGATCAAGCGCTGGCTTAACATTCCGATGCTCTACGACGTAGATGCGCGGCTGCGGATCATGGACACGTTTGGAGAATATCAGCAAATATTGACCCTTTCAGCACCGCCCATCGAAGCCATGTCGGGCCCAGACGTGACACCGGGGCTTGCGCGCATGGCGAATGATGGGATGCATGCACTGGTAAAGAAACATCCCGACCGCTTCCCTGCGTTTATAGCGTCGCTCCCAATGAACAATCCGGAAGAGTCATACAAAGAGGTAGATCGCGCCATCAATGAACTCGATGCGCGGGGCATCCAGATTTTTTCTAATGTTAATGGCGAGCCGCTGGATCAAGATAAATACTGGCCAATATTTGAAAAAATGGCGGACTACGACTTACCAATTTGGCTGCATCCTGCTCGAGGCGAGGATTTTCCGGATTATAAAACCGAAACTAAATCGCCCTATGAAATCTGGTGGGTGTTGGGCTGGCCCTATGAGACAAGTGTAGCGATGGCGCGGCTGGTTTTTTGGCCTATCTTCGAACGACTCCCCCATATTAAAATCATTACCCACCATATGGGGGCGATGATTCCTTATTTTGACGGCCGTGTCGGACCTGGTTGGGATCAAATGGGCGCACGTCAAGCAAATGAGGATTATGCTGAGCTCAAATCCCAACTCTCTAAACGGCCGATCGATTATTTCAAGATGTATTTTGCCGACACAGCCTTGTTCGGCAGTGACGCAGGCACCGAATGTGGCCTAAAATTTTTTGGTGCGGACAATTGTCTATTCGCGTCTGATTGCCCGTTCGACCCCGAAGGTGGGCCCATGTATATCCGCGAAACCATTCGAGTCCTCGACAAGCTCGGCGTATCCGTCGCGGACCGCAAAAAGCTCTACGAGGACAATACGAGGAGGCTACTCAAACTGAATTGACCTAGCACCGCTTTGCATCCGCTCAGTTTGGCGCTAGCCTGCTACCAAGAATGAGAAAATGGTGGGAAAGCAGCATCATGAAATCATCGAATTATGACCCAATTTCGGCGCCTTGGGTTTGGACGGCGGCAGAATTAGCAGCGCGTGATGATTGGATATTTCCCTTATCTGTAGCGACATTAGAGGAAATTGACTGCGCACTTTCAGACATAAAACAACGCGGGTTAGAAATGGGTTCTATCACCGCATCCGATTTTCCCCTACCGTCATACAGATGCGATCTTGCTGCCATAAAAACCAGCCTAGAGAGCGGTCCGGGAATGAGCCTAATCCGCGGCATACCAGTAGACAAATATAATTTAGAAGATCTGAGGCTTATCCTTTGGGGGATAGGCACACACATCGGATTAGGAGCACCGCAGAGCTTTAGGGGCGACAAGATCGGCGACGTCATGGATATGTCCCACACAGGCGATATACGCCGCAGCTACCGTTCTCCTCGTCCGCTCTATTTACACGTAGACCCTATCGATATTGTCGGGCTGCTTTGTACCAGACAGGCGAAAGAAGGCGGGACCAGCCTACTTACCAGCGCAGCCGCGCTTCATAACACACTTCTTGCTGAACGCCCGGATTTGATGCCTGAACTCTATCGCGGTTACCATTACAGCAGCACCGAGGCAAGTTCGACCGGAGAGCCGCCAGTTACGTCTTACCGCGTGCCGGTGTACCGTTCCGTCGGCGAACAGATTGTCGTCAATTTCAATGCCTCCCCTATTGGCAAGGCTCTGGCCCACGACGGCGTCAAAAACGATCCCGCCACCCTTGAGGCTTTCGAGCTGTTTAAGGAAACTGCCATGCGCGACGATCTGGTCTTCCGCACCATGCTCGAGCCGGGTGACCTTCAATTCCTCAATAATCGTATCGTGTTGCACGGTCGTACCCGGTTCGAAGATTTTCCGGAGCTGGAGCGCAAGCGGCATATGCTACGAGTCTGGCTGAAGATGCCGGACTGGGTACCATGGCCGGATAATATGTATTGGCATGAAAAAGGCTATCGGCTCAGCGAAAGTATTGGGCCACAAAACGAAAACACACAGGGACCATTATTATGACCGTAAGCACAGTAGGATTTATCGGAGTCGGGAATATGGGCACCCGTATGGTGCCTCACATCGCCAAAACCGGTATTCCGGTTCACGTATACGATTTCAACGAAGACGCCACTAGTGCCCTGGCTCGAGCCCACAATGGCATCGTCGTCGAGAATTCGTCCAAAGCGGTGGCGGAAGCTACCGATGCAGTAATCACAATGCTACCTGCCGGACCCGATGTGAACACATGTGCGCTAAGTGCAGAGGGGCTGGCCGAAGGTTTCTCCAAAGGTGATATCCTAATCGATATGAGTTCGTCACAGCCTTGGATGACGGTGGAACTGGCAGAGGAATTAGCCTCACGCGGAATCTCAATGATAGATTCTCCGGTTTCCGGTGGTACCACAGGTGCCGACGCAGGTGAGCTAACTCTAATGATCGGTGGTGATGATGCCGTTGTTGAACGCTGTCTACCTGTGCTGGAACCCATGGCTAAACACATTTTCCGCACCGGAAAGGTCGGATCCGGCCACGCACTGAAAACGCTGAATAACATGCTGAGCGGTATCAATACCATGGCGGCATCGGAAATCATGATGGTGGGAACAAAATTTGGGCTCGATCCGGAAACTATGGTCGATGTAATTAACCAATCGACTGGCATGAATGGTGCCATGCAACGCACAATGAAACAGCAAATTATCAGCCGGAAGTTTGGCGGCGGTTTTGCCTGGGATTTAAAATTCAAGGATTTCGTGATTGCTATGGAATTAGCACGGCGAATGGGCGCGTCAATTCCGTTGTGTGGCACCGCCTTTCAGCTCAACGAGGCGGCCAACACTTGGATTGAGGATTCCAATGGCAAAACCAGCAGCGAAATCGTTCGTTGGATGGAACACATGGCGGGAATCGAAATTAAGAAATAGGAGGCTAAAATGCCAAAGGGACAGTTGCGCCATGTGGCAATTTCAGTGCCAGATAAAGAAAAGGCAGCACTATTCTACGAATCGGCCTTCGGACTGGAGCGCGTGTCAGAATCTCGTGTCGCCACGCGCCTGACCGATGGCGTAATGAACCTAACGTTATTACAATTCCAGACGCAGGAAGACGCGGGCGACGAGCGCGGCAAGAATTTCGTAGGCGTTCACCACTTCGGCTTTTGGGTCGACGACGAAGATGAAGCAATATCCGATGTTGAGATGCATGGTGGTAGACATCATCCCGGTCCAACCGGTGCCGGCGCGCCCCAAAATGCCGAAGTCAAGTTTCGCGATCCTGATGGTGTAGTTTTCGACATTTCGACACACGGATGGGACGGCGCTAAACGTTGAAGCGCAACTACATTGCCTCCGACTATCAAAAGTCACGATCCTATTCCCCTGCGGTCATAACAGAGGGTGGAAGAGCTATCTGGCTTGCCGGACATTTGGCTTGGGAGGACGAAAACGGTAATTCTCTCGCGGGTAACTTTGACGGGCAGGTAAGGTGCGTATTCCGTAAGCTAGACACTACTTTGCGGCAGGCGGGTGGGTCGTTAGCCGACATCGTCACCATGACAATTTTTATTACTGACGTATCCAATAACACTCGATTTGTCGAACTTCGCAAAGAATTCTTCCGGGAAGATAGTTATCCGGCTAGTACGCTAGTTACCGTTGCGGCACTTAACCGACCGGAAATTATGGTGGAGATCAATGGGGTGGCAATTACGCCAAAACCCGTTCTTAAACTTGCAAAAGTATAAGACTTGCGAAGCCTCAACAGGCCAACTAATGTCCCGGATGTGGCCGGTTAGTTTTAAGCTGGCCGCAATTATTTTGAGGATTTAACGACGATACAGATTAGGAGATTTTTATGCATTCGACATTCAAACCCGTTCTGCCGATAGCTGCAGTTATGGCAGCTAGCGTTGCCGGGACCCCGGCAGTCGCGGCGGATGCCGATTATTTTAATGGTAAGACGATGAAAATCGTAATCCCATACGGCCCAGGCGGCACCTATGACAAGTATGGAAACACATTTTCGCGCCATCTTGGTAAACACATTCCTGGAAAACCCAATATTATCCTACAACACATGCCGGGTGCAGGTGGCTCCAAGGCCATGAATTTCACATACAATATCATGGTGAAAAACGGCTTAAATATGGTCGTGCCACTGGATAACTCAGTCGTTAACCAGTTGTTGCGGCCAAAGAGAATGAAATACAAATCTGACAAATTCCGTTGGCTCGGATCAAGTAACCAAACCAATGTAGTCATGGTTGTCCGTTCAGACACAGGCGTTAAATCTGTGATGGACATGAAGAAAATTGCGGTCATCGGGGCCACTAGCGGTAAATCCTCGAGCGGCTACATCAACCCAAAGCTCATATGGGGGCTTCTTGGTCTTAAGGGCCGTATGGTCACAGGATACAAGGGATCGTCGCGCTCTACCCTCGCCATGGAACAAGGCGAAGCCCAAATGGCGGCCTTCAACTGGCTGGCCTGGGCCTCAAAGGTTCCCCATTGGTTCAAAGGCGACAAGCCATTTGCCCGCGCTATCGTGCAAGTTGGTGCGTTTACCGATCCGGATCTTCCCAATGTGCCGATGCTTGGCGACCTTGTTAAGGCAAAAGACAAGCCACTTGTGGACTTTATGTCTACAGCCGGTGCCCTTGGTCGTGGCTTAACACTCCCACCTGGTGTGGACCCACGGATTATCGCCACTCTACGGAAGGCTTATACAGCTATGAACTCCGACAAGGCGTTTGCCGCAGAACTTACGCGGAAAAAACTTCGCCTGATGGCAAGCGACGGGGTAACAGTCCAAAAAGTTGTTGCCAACGCATTAAAATCAACAACACCAGCCGTCGTTGCCAGAGTACGGGAAGTCATCTATGGCAGCAGCAAATAAGATCTTCTAACAAGACTCTTACCTGAGAAAGAGCCGCTCTTGAGAGCGGCTCTTTTATTGCCTTACCAAATTTAAGAAAACAGGCAAAAAATAACTCAACTGGCTTTTCCGTATCGGGCGAACTCGCAGGTCAGGCGCCGCCCAGCATAGCTACCAGTAAGGCCATACGCACATACATCCCGTATTTCATCTGGCGAAAATATGCAGACCGCGGATCACTGTCGAGATAAGACGGAATTTCCCCAACCCGCGGCAACGGATGCAGCAGCGCCATATCATCGCGGGCACGCTCCATATGTTCGGACGTCACAGCATAATCACAATCGATGTCGATAGCGCCAGGCAATCGTTCTTTTTGGACACGGGTCACGTATAAAATATTAGTGTGGGCAATGGCAGTGCTCAGATTGCTGTGTTCCGTATCACCTTCCTGCAAATATGTGCGTGGCAAGCGAAGTTCATCAGGTGCAACAAACTGCAGCCTCACATCAAATTGGCGTAACAATTTTGTCAGACTATGAACCGTACGACCGTATTTCAGATCTCCCATTAAAGTAACGGTTAAACCGTCGATCTGCCCTTGCTCCCGTTGAATCGTATAAAGATCCAGGAGTGCCTGTGTGGGATGCTCTCCCGCACCATTACCAGCGTTGATGATTGGGACCGATGATACCGACACCGCGCGCTCCGTCGCATCGTCGTCATAATGACGCAGTACGATCCCATCGGTATAGCACTCCAGTGTTCTAATTGTGTCTTCCAGTGTCTCCCCCTTACTAACCGAGGAGTATTTCACCTCGTTGATAGGTATGACGTTACCACCTAATTTGGTCATCGCTGCATGGAAACTCGACGATGTACGGGTCGAAGGCTCATAGAACAGGTTCGCGATTGTCTTACCGCCTAACGGCGTCGTTCGGCTTACAGACAATCGGTCGGCGGATGAAAAAATTTCTGTAATATCGGGTTTGGTAAATTGATCAACGGATATAACTGCACGTTGCCAAGGAATTTCTACGTAATCCGCAACAATCGTATCCACGTCTGACCCTTACCAAGAATTGACGGCGGCAATAAATAAAGTAGGAAAGGTCGAATCAACAGTCTCAAGAATTAGATTCAATAAATACCTTAACCTGAACGTCGTCCTGAGATCACAACGCAGCTGATAGCAACTAGACACAGGATGGACGCCGACCAAAATACCCAAAGGGGCGAGCCGATATCAACGAACCAGCCAGCTATCGTCGGCATGGAACTGTTACCAATAGTGAAGCCAACTGTAACAAAAGCAACTACGGCACCAAGTAAAGCTGGCGGCGCGTCTCGGCGAACCATGATGTCGCGGGACGGGGTGAGAAACCCTTTCGTCGCGCCGGCAATCACCAACATAGACACAATCACCCAAAATGAAGCAACACCGGTCGCCACTACAGCTATGCAAATTGCGGCGATTAATAAAGTAGCTATGAGTACTAAATCATGCCGCTTGGTCTTGTCGGCGACAATTCCACCTAGCACCACACCACCTATTGCGGCAGCTAGGTAGGCCGATAAAATATTATTTGCTATCACGTTAGAAACACCGTAATGCGCACCTAACGCGACGATAGTGAAACTGCTAAGCGCTGTGGTCGCCGCAGAAGAAGTCGCAAAATATACAAAATGGGCAATAATTCTTCGATTCATTAGCGCCTGCCAGGTCCGGCCGAGTTGCCCTGGTTCTGATTTCTTTCGCTCGGCCTCGTCCCGTAAGATGCCCTGACATAACAGGATAAGCATGGCGAGACATAGACCGGCACCGCCGGCGACGACTAGCGCCGCCCTCCAATCGAACCATGAGGCCAGTAGAGCCATGACAACTGGCGCCGCGAAAAAACCTGTTTGGGCACAGACGCTGTGAATGCTGAAAGCCTTTCCCAAACGATTTTCGTCCACCGAAGAAGACAAAATGACATAGTCACAGGGGTGAAAAACGCTGTTACCCATTCCAGCAAGTACAAATAAGCCAGTTAATGCCCAGTAAGATGACGTTAAACCTGATAGCGTAATGGCTCCGGAAAGGACACATATACCGACACAGAGAACTCGGCGCGCACCAATCCGATCTACCAACATGCCCACCGGCATTTGTACCGACGCCACGGCAATAAAAAAGCAAGTCAAGATAAAGCCGAGTTCTGCGTTACTAGCGCGCAAGTCCGGGCCCATTAGTAGAAATAGGGGTGGCAGACAAAGGACGTAGAAATGGCTGATAAAATGCCCCGCGCCCACCAGCCAGATTACCATCCATTGCTGGGATACTGATCGCGGCTGCGTAGTAGCGCTTTCTTTGGCGATTGAATTCATATTCCCCCGGGGTCCGAGCTGAGTTCTGGTACCCTAATGAAGAGACCGAAGATAGAGGGGCCGGCGTAACTCCACAAGAAAGGTGGGGATGAATATTATATTTAATGCCTCTCGCGTTATGAACAATACAGATGTAATTGCGCAAGCTGAACGACATGACAAAATTAAGTGATCAAGTGCAAGACCTTGGGTCCTTTAAATATAGAAGCGCATGATTAATTTTGCCGTTGAATGACGATCGTGAAAACGCCACTATCTTCTTCTCCAGACACTAATAGATGTCCCGTCTGTTCGCAAAATGCCTGAAAATCTAACAGCACCGCGGGGTCATTGGCTAACACGGTGAGGAAACCGCCTGGTTCAACGTCACGGATTTTTTTTCGCGCACGCAGTACCGGTAACGGACATTTTAATCCCTGGGTGTCTATAAGAACCGGCATCGATGTCACCTAAGCCTATCAGTCGTGGTGATGAGAATGGCTGGGGCGGCAGGGATCGAACCTGCGAATCACGGGATCAAAACCCGTTGCCTTACCACTTGGCTACGCCCCATAGGCGCGGCGACGCACCATAATTGGGTTTAAGTGAGTGGGCAACAATTTCGATCCCTTTACCTTAAGAAATAAACTTCTTAATTAACATTAATGTTTATTATTTATATAGGTACCGGCGTTGAATTGATAAAATTGCCTGTTGTGGTCCACCATGATTTGTAACGTGTCGATAATTCCACTGCCACCGATTCGGCCACTGCAGGACCTTCAAACAACCCAAAACATGTCGCGCCACTTCCCGAGAGAGAAGCAAATAGGCAACCAGGCGATTCGTTTATTGCCGAAAGCACTTTATCGATTTCGGGTGATAGTGTTTTTGCGGGAGGCAACAAATCATTGCAACGAGAAGATAAGAATTCAATAAAATCGTCTATTCCATGGAATTTAAGAGGAAGCGTCTTCCCGACTGAAAAGTTTTCATCTTTAGCAGCAAATACTTTCGATGTCGGAATCGCTACACCCGGGTTGGCAAGCAACAACCCAACATCTGGTAGGTTTGGTCCCGGTTCAATTTCGTCTCCTATGCCTTGGATATGGGCGGTTTGACCGTAAAGACAGACCGGAACATCGGAACCAATGGCTATGCCGAGTTTCATCAATGTTTCCTCGTCAGCGCCGACATTCCAAAGTTCATTTAATGCTTTGAGGGTAGCCGCCGCGTCGGATGATCCGCCACCGATTCCGGATGAAACCGGCAGATTTTTGGTTAGAATAATACGCGCACCCAACCGTTGCCCGCACTCATCAGCTAGCGCCCTAGCAGCTCTTAGGACAAGATTATTTTTTTCATCGCGCAGTGCCTCACGGAAAGGCCCCTCAATCCTGAGCATCAGTTCTGTCGCCGGAAAGACACACACCCGATCATAAATATCAGCAAATGCAATCAAGCTGTCGAGTTCATGATAACCATCGGCTCGCCGGCCAGTCACATGTAGGTAAAGATTAATTTTAGCGGGGGCTAGCGCCGTGTACATCGCAATGAGAAGCTTCTCCTGTGTCGTTTAAATTCTACTGTCCTTACGGGGCGCATTAGACAGACCATGCTGTAGTTTCTTCTCTATACTCCGGATTGCGTTTTTCTCTGGATCAAGTGAAAGCGCGCGATGCCATTGGAATCGGGCTTCCAGGATTCTACCAACACGCCAATAGGCATCACCAAGATGTTCATTAATTGTTGGATCCTCTGGTCTCAGTATCACAGCGCGTTCTAAAAGACGTGCCGCTTCTACATAGTTCCCCAATTGATAGAGCACCCATCCAAGGCTATCGACAATATAGGCATTGTTTGGGCGCAGTTGGACCGCCCGATCAATCATACTCTTGGCACGATGGAGATTTATCCCCCGATCGACCCAAGAATAGCCCAGATAGTTTAAAATAAACGGCTGTTCTGGACTCAATTCAAGGGCACGAAGGAAATCTACTTCCGCCTTTGCCCACAAATTAGATCGCTCATATGCGATACCTCGAGAATAGAGTAGAGACCAGTGTGATTTATTCAATTTACCCACGCGAGCAAGAGCTTCCGAATAAGATACTACAGCCTCTTGGTATCGCTTTTGCGACCGCTGCATATCGCCCATGCGCATCAACGGTTTAAAATCAGCCTGGCGTTCTTGAGCCATCACCCTTAGCTGCCCGATGGCTTCGTCGGTACGTTTAAGTCCATCCAACGCCTCGGCCTTGCGCATTCGCCCGGACCAAAATAGTGGTGAGCTGGGGTTAATGGCATCGTAAAGCTCAAGTGCTTCGTTCTTCCGATCAATCGATTCCAACAGCCCACCGAGCAAGATCTGGGCCATCGGAAAATCAGGCCGCAACCGTAATGCAAATCTGCCATAAATGAGCGCAAGATCAGCCGACTGGCCTTGTGCCAATGTACCGGACAAATTAAAGAAGACCTCGGCCAGCCCTTCACGCATCCCGGAAACTAAGGGCGCAACAAGTTCGCCCGCTGTTGCGCGCTTAATATCTGCATCTAAGGTATCAGAGCCACCATTATTTGACACAAAGTCTTGGTAAAGCCCTTTGGCCTCCGCGGCACGCCCGTTACGCTCCAAAAATCGTCCATATGCTTGAACCGTCCGTATAGAAGATGCAATTTTGAACGATTCCTTTAACGCTATTTCCGCAGCAACCGCATCGCCAGAAAGATCTAATATCAATCCAACATGTAGGCTCCGAAGAGCCGTAAATGTTTTAATTTTTAATAACTCGTCGAGTGCCGCGATTGCTTCAGCCTGGTTACCTTCACCGTAATGCAGCCATGCCCTAAGAAGCGGTCCAGTAAATGCATTCATCCCTCCCTTTGGCATGTTGGCCAAACTATACAACGCGGTAGTTATTTTGTTAGCTCGGGCCTGCTCAACGACCATGGTAAGTTCGGCGATCGTGGCATTTTTGTCTTCGCTAACGATAGTCTCAGCCAACTTAGCCGCCTGATCGATATCGCCCCCCGCCAGCATAGATAGAAACGCCTGATGCCGAATTCGTCTATTTTTAGCGTCGAGGCTCAGGGCACCCATCAGCAACCGAGCGGCGTTATGAAAGTCCTTATGGCGCCGAGCAAAACGACCCGCAAGATATTTGCCCGCAGCCGTCTCCGTGTAGTTATGTTTGAGAGGTTTGGTAACTGGTTGAACTTTGTTCGAGACGAATAATTGGATGGTAGAATCGCTTGCGGTGCATCCGCTGGTTAAAACACCCAATGACATCAAAATTGCCCAAAATGCGGGCCAATTTTCACCACTAACTAACTTAGACACGCAATTCATGGGCCATCTTTTACTGCCTGATTAATACGCGAAAAACTTCAGGCGGCATTGTTGCAGTCGCCCCTAACACAATGCGACAAATATTCGGTTATTTTTGAGTTTAACTTATCATCTACCCCGATGCGAGGAATACCGAAGACTACGTAACAACTACATATTGGGATAGTTTGGTCCGCCACCTCCCTCAGGTACAATCCAAGTAATATTTTGACTTGGGTCCTTGATATCGCAGGTTTTACAATGCACGCAGTTTTGCGCATTGATCTGTAGCTTAGGTTCGGTGTCTTCTTGGTCAGTTACAATTTCGTATACTCCAGCCGGGCAGTAACGCTGTTCGGGTGAGTCGTAAACCGCCAAATTTACCGATATGGGTACGGTTTCATCTTTAAGGGTCAGGTGGGCGGGCTGGTCTTCTTCATGATTAGTGTTAGAGATGAAAACCGACGACAAACGATCGAAAGACACTTCACCGTCGGGTTTAGGATATTCAATTTTAGGCGCTTTATGGGCTGGCAATAATGCACCGTGATCGGCGTGATTCTTGAGTGTCCACGGTGCCTTACCACGCAACAAATACGTATCGATACCAGCATAGAAGAGACCCGCCCATAAGCCCCACCGAAAGGCCGGACGAATATTGCGCACACGATAGAGCTCGTTCCATACCCAACTATTTTTTAAAGATTTAGGGTATGCCTCTAACAGGGGACCGCTTTCATTAACCATCGCATCTGCTATCGCTTCAGCAGCAATCATGCCAGTTTTCATAGCATTGTGTGTCCCTTTTATTTTAGGAACATTCAAAAATCCGGCCGCACAACCGATAATAGCCGCACCAGGGCAAATTAATCTCGGTATTGATTGAAACCCCCCCTCGTTTAAGGCCCGTGCGCCGTAAGCAACGCGCCGTCCGCCCACAAAGGTAGGTCGGATCTCGGGATGCATCTTAAATCGTTGGAATTCTTCGAATGGACTGAGATGAGGGTTCTGGTAGTCAAGCCCAACCACATAACCGACCGCAACCTGATTATTTTCCAAATGATATATAAATGATCCGCTGTAGGTTTTTGAATCCGCCGGCCACCCAATAGTATGGACCACACGGCCCAAACTATGGTTATCAGGATCAATCTCCCATAGCTCTTTTATACCGATGGCGTATGTTTGGGGATCCGAATCCGCCTGCATATCGTGGCGCTCAAACAAACCTTTGGTCAGCGATCCACGGCATCCTTCCGCAAACAATGTGTAACGCGCGCGAAGTTCATATCCCGGTGTAAAAGTATCTTTTTTGACACCGTCGCGGCCGATGCCCATATCTCCAGTAGCAACGCCAAGCACACGGTCATCATCGCCGTATAAAATCTCAGCAGCGGCGAAGCCTTCAAAAATTTCTATGCCTAGTTCTTGGGCCTGTTCTTTTAGCCAACGGCATACATTCCCCAGACTAACAATATAATTTCCATCATTATGCATGTGTGGTGGCGTAGGCAATCGAATGGTCCCCCCTCTGGTTAGAAAGAGAAATTGGTCATCAGTTGCCAGTGTGTTTAGCGGTGCGCCTCGGTCTTTCCAATCAGGAATTAACTCGTCGAGTGCTCGGGTCTCAATGACTGCCCCCGAAAGTATATGTGCGCCGACCTCAGATCCTTTCTCCAGTACACAAATTGATATTTCCTGTTTCCTGTCTTCAGCTAATTGGGCAAGTCTTATTGCAGCTGACAAACCGGACGGCCCAGCACCCACGATTACCACGTCGACATCCATGGCTTCCCGTTCCATTAGGACAGCACTCCTTATATATGCGCTTCGATGTTTATTTGTGCTCTTCGTATGGCGATCTTTCTATCAGATTGCTGGGACGCGTGGTAGTTTCAGGATATGCAATGGGACAATGAACACATAGAACTTCTCAAATGGTACGTTGAATTAGGCATTGACGAAGCACTGGGGCACGATCCGGTGGACCGAACGACGGCAAAGACAAAATTACCCGCGGTATTGCCAACTTCTGCGCCCACGAATACTCCTCCCGAAGCTGCGCCAAAGTTGCAGCCGCCGCAAGTGAAATTGGTCTCACGCGATGAGATAACCCAATCGGCTAAATCTGCTGCCGCCGCAGCAAATTCGCTCGACGAACTGCGAGAGGCCTTGGCCGCATTTGAAGGATGCGTTCTTAAGCAGACCGCAAAAAATTTGGTCTTCGCGGACGGAAATCCTGACGGTCAGCTAATGTTTATTGGAGAGGCTCCGGGAGGTGAAGAGGACCGTACCGGTGTGCCTTTCGTCGGTCCTGCCGGGAAGTTACTAGATCGCATGCTGTCTTCCATCGGGGTAGACCGAGAAACGGTTTATATCACGAATATTCTACCGTGGCGGCCGCCCGGAAATCGATCACCAACTGATGTCGAAATCGCTGCCTGTCTTCCATTTCTCGAAAGGCATATTGAACTCGCCGCACCCAAATTGCTCGTCTTGGTGGGCGGCACGGCCGCCAAAACCCTGTTAGGGGAAACACAAGGTATCATGCGGTTGCGCGGGCATTGGTATACTTATGAAACAACGCTTCTAAACAGTCCCATAGATACACGCGCCATCCTACATCCTGCCTATCTTTTGCGGTCGCCGGCTCAAAAGCGGGAGACATGGCTCGATCTTATAGAAATAAAACGACGCCTCGCGCTCGCCGATTGACGTACGACCCTATGCAACCGTACCCTTCGACGATATCAAAGTAAAAAATAACGATCCTAGCGTTTTGTTACCAGTATGCATGCAGTCGTAAATATTACCTTAGTGTTTTGTGGTTGGCGTTTGTCATTCGGGAA